>PARM01000013.1 GCA_002711495.1 Gammaproteobacteria bacterium | reverse complement strand
CCTCCAGAACAATGCACTAAACCTTTGACCTCATCTTTAAGTTCCTTTGTCAGCGCCGAAATTAAGGGGGAGTAAGTCCTGGTAGGAGAGAGTAACGCTGTACCTATATCCATCGAGCTTCTAGGAAGAATATCCTCGAGTCTCCATCTGCCGCAATAAGATAAAGACGGGTCAATGCTCAGATCCGCTGTCTCCGGATATTTTTCTCTGTAGAATTTCGAGAGCAATTCGTGTCTTGCGCTTGTTAAACCGTTACTTCCCACACCACTATTTTCAGCTGTCTCATACGTTGATTTTCCCGTTGAGGAGAAACCCACAATCGCAAGATCTTCTGATATCTCGTTCTTGATCACGTCTTCTCTTTTTAATATCGCGGTAGCAGATGAGTCGACGATGACCGTCCCTGTCAAATCACCCACATCCGCTGTTTCACCTCCGCCAGAATGAATGTTTACACCAAGGGTCCTCAACGATTCAAGAAATTCTTCAGCACCAAATATTAGTTCTCTAATAACTTCTTGTGGGCAGTTCATGGCATTTCTATTGATCGTTGTGGACATCAAAATTGAGGAGCCCACCCCAGCGCAAATAAGATCGTCTAGGTTCATAACAATACTGTCTTGCGCAATTCCTCTGAAGACTTTTGGATCTCCTGATTCCTTGTACTTTAGGTAAGCTACGATCGATTTAGTCCCAGCTCCGTCGGAGTGGATTAGATTGCAATAATCTTTTCGTCCAGACAAAAAGTCTTTAGAAATTTTACAAAAGGCACTCGGATATAAACCTTTATCAACAGAGGCTATTGCCTCTAGTACCTCAGTTTTTTCTGAGCTCACGCCTCTTGCAGCGTAACGAGAAGACTCAATGTCGGCTCTCACGACGAAGCTTAAGTCGGTTTTCTGGTGCAATATACCCTGAAATTCTAATTGTCTAAAAGCCTTCAATACAACAGATTTTTCAAGATCCAAAACCGCTGACACATTATCCACGTCCCCGATTAGATCGTTGATCTCTTCTTTCCCAGCCGAGACGCCCTCCTTTATATAATTCATCAATTGCAGGTAATCTGGAACTCGAGATTCTTTGTTGATTTTTATCTTCACGTCGAGGATATTAACATCTTTTCCTGATCGAGCTGGCAACTTTTAACAACAAAGGCGCGCCCGATGTTTATGACGTCTTGGAATGTTTCAAGTCGATTTATAATTACAAACGTATCACAGATGAGTTGTTTATGATCGTTATTATTGACTATGACGCAGGCAATTTGAGAAGCGTTCAGAGAGCATGCGAAAAGGTTGGAATTATGTCAGAGGTTTCCAGCGATCCAGAACGTGTGCTTAGTGCAGAGAAAATTATTTTCCCGGGTGTCGGATCAGCCGAAAGCGCTGTCGAAACTCTAAAAAAAAGAGGCCTAGATAACGCCATCGTTGATTTTTTTCAGGCAGGGAAACCGATTTTAGGAATTTGCTTGGGACTACAGATATTGCTAGATCATACTGAGGAGGGAAACAAGAAATGCTTGGGTATGGTTTCTGGCGCATGTGAACGATTCAAATTTTCTGATAGGTCCCTAAAGATTCCTCATATTGGATGGAACGATATTCAGATAAATTTTAAGCATCCTGTTATTGAAAAAATTAAGGATGGAGATCAGTTTTATTTTGTGCATAGTTATTATGCAAAGCTGATTCATGAAGAAGAAATAGTTTCCTATACTGAATATGGAAATATGAAGTTCTGCTCTGTCCTCGCAAAGGACAATCTTTTTGCGACTCAGTTCCACCTTGAAAAAAGCGGAGAATTGGGACTGAAAATATTGAAATCTTTTGGCGATTGGAATCCTTGATGCTTACAAAAAGAATAATCGCTTGTTTAGACGTTAGAGCGGGAAGGCTTGCTAAGAGCGTGAGGTTTTTAGATACAAAGGACATCGGAGATCCAGTTAAGGCGGCGAAAGAATACTATGACGACGGGCTGGACGAACTCGTTTTTTACGATATCACAGCTTCTAGCGATGGAAGAGATATTATGCTCGATGTGGTCGAAAACGTTGCAGCTCAGGTTTACATTCCATTTTCTGTGGGAGGGGGCATCAGAAATGTCGAAGATGCTAATAGGCTTTTAGGAGCGGGAGCTGAGAAAATTAATGTTAACTCGGCTGCTGTACAACGACCAGAGTTAATCAGTGAATGTGCGTTGGCAATCGGAACTCAAAACACGGTGTTGTCAATGGATATACTCAAGGTCAGGGAATCACGAGAGTTTCCAAGTGGGTATGAGATAGTGATTGACGGTGGAAGAAAGAGAGCCTCCATAGATGCGCTTCAGTGGGCTTTGAGAGGGGAAGAGTTAGGAGCGGGAGAGTTAGTAATCAATTCGATTGATGCAGATGGCACTCGAGACGGTTACGAAATTGCTCTTACGAGAATGATTTCAGAGGCTGTTTCTATTCCGGTAATTGCTTCCGGAGGGGCCGGCGAGCCTGAACATATTTTGGAGGTACTTACTGAGGGAAAAGCCGACGCGGCCTTGGTCGCTTCAATGGTGCACTATGGAGATTACACAGTCAGAGAGATTAAAGAATGGCTCCAGTCCCGGGGGGTAAATGTGAGGTTGAGATATTGAACGAGTTAATTAATCATCGTCTACAGGCGTTAGAAGAGAAAATTTCTTTTCAAGAGGATGCTTTGCAAAAGTTAGAGGCAGAGTTGATTTATCACCAAAAAAAGGCAATCTCCCTGGAAAGGATGGTCGAGGACTTGCAACTATCTATAAGGAAAATCGAAAGTAATATCGGTACTGAAAAACAAGTAGAGCTTCCCCCGCATTTTTAAAATAAGGAAAAAAATTGAAGGCAGTTATAGTGAATACTGATCATTCGCTGACTACACAAGAAGTGGCGACTCCGATTCCTGATCAAAAAGAAATCTTGATAAAAGTCCAGTGCGCAGGAGTAAATCGAGCAGATCTGATGCAACGACGCGGCTTTTACCCGCCTCCCCCAGGAGCGAGCAAAATTTTAGGTCTTGAGTGCGCCGGCACGGTTGAATCTGTAGGGAGCAGTTGTAAGAGATACCAAGTCGGCGACACAGTTTGTGCGCTTCTCTCAGGAGGAGGGTACTCTGAGTATGTTACGGTCGACGAGGGTAGTGTTCTGCCGATTCCTGCAGGATTTTCCTTTGAGGAAGCCGCATCACTACCTGAAGTTTTTGCCACTGCTTGGTTAAACCTTTTTGATGAGGGAGCCTTGAAAAAAAAAAGTACTGTTCTGATCCATGCTGGGGCAAGTGGTGTTGGGACTGCTGCCATCCAACTTTGCAGAGCTTTTGATTCAAGAGCGTGCGTAACTGTAGGTTCTCAATTTAAGCTCAAAAAGTGCCTGGAGTTAGGCGCTGTTGATGGGTCTGTCCGAACCGCCCCAGATTTTTGGGATAGACTTGAATCCTTTACCAGTTCCTCAGGTTATGACGTTATTCTCGATCCAGTGGGCGGCGCTTATTTAGAAAAGAATCTTTCGCTCCTAAACCCAAAAGGTAGACTTATCATAATCGGACTTATGAGTGGTAGTAAAGCAAACGTAAATTTGTCTCAGCTATTAATGAAGAGAATCAGAATTATCGGTTCTACCTTAAGAAATAGATCTCTATCGAGGAAAGCCTCTTTGATGAACAGACTCGAAAAAGAAGTCTGGCCTAGGTTTGTATCGGGAGAGCTCGTGCCAGTTGTTGAAGCTATTTATTCTTTTTCTCAAGCACAAGAGGCTCATCAACTGATGGAATCAAACGAGACAGTAGGTAAGATCATCCTATCAAAAGAAACCTAAAAGGGATTTCTCTCATAGTGGACACTCTTTGGTAGTAAAACGAATTAAATCTCGATTACTTCTTCGGCTTGAAAACCCTTTTCGCTCTCGGTGACGGTAAACTCCACTCGTGATCCCTGTTTGAGAGAGCGAAATCCTTCCCCTTTAATTGAGCGATAATGGACGAAAACGTCGTCTCCGTTTTCTCTTTCAATAAAGCCAAAACCTTTTGCATCGTTAAACCACTTCACTGTTCCGGTATCTTTATCAGACATAGCTTGTCGCCCTCGCTTTGAACCTTAAAAAGTTGCCAAAAACTAAGCTGAATAAATAAGAACACAAAGGGGGATATTTTCGCAAATATTTTTAAATTCTTTGCTCGAAGCTCATATGTTCAATATAAGCGACTTTTTATATTCTAAATTTTTTATAACCTCCTCTAGCCTCTGCTTCTTGAGTCCTTCTTTCTTTACAATCTCTTTTGGAGCTTTATCTAAAAAATCTGGATTATCAAGTTTTCGCTTAATTGTCTCAAATTCTTTATCTTTCTTAGCTAACTCTTTAGATAGTCTATTTAATTCGGATTCTTTATCGATCAAATTTTTCATCGGAACTAATAACTCCATAGTCCCAGCTATTGCGGTTGCGGCCAGGGGTTCCTCACCGTTTGCCTCTTTCCAAGTTATCGATTCGGGAACTACCAGGGCCTTTAGCAGCAGGTCGAAGGTCTCTAGGTTTAACTTATCTTGCTCGGTCCCTCGAGAAATTATTATGGGTATTTTCCTTACGGGCGAAATATCCATTTCTCCTCGTATATTTCTTATCGCTGTGACTGTCTCTTTCAACCACAAAATCTTTTTTGTTGCTAAGTCGTCGGCTAGCGTCGGATCACTTACTGGATAATTGGTAACCATAATATAGCTTCCTAAAGCTCTATAATCTGCTGGTATCTTTTGCCAGATCTCTTCGCTTATAAATGGTGCAAAAGGATGAATAAGTCTAAGAATGGCTTCAATCACTGTGATAAGAGTTTTTTTGGTTTCGTTTTTTTCTTCTTCCAAGCTTTCGTTGCTTAGAAGCACTGGCTTTGTTAACTCTAAATACCAGTCACAGAATTCATTCCATACAAATTCGTAGATCGCCTTTACTGCAAGGTCAAACCTAAAAGTATCCATCGCAAAATCTACCGCTTTGATGCATGCGTTCAGTTCTGCTTGAATCCACTTATTCGCTTCAAGATTTATTTTAGCGGCTAAAATAGTTTTGCTATCCTCCTCATCTAACTTCGAAAGAACGAATTGTGCTGCGTTCCAAAGTTTGTTGCANAAATTACGATAGCCCTCCACTTTTTTAATATCAAAACTTACTGATTTTGAACCCGAAGCCAGCGATTGAAATGTCAATCTGAGAGCGTCAGTGCCGTAAGCTGAGATCCCTTCTGGGTATTCCTTGATGGTGTTTCTCTCAATTTTTTTGCTCATTTTTGGCTGCATGAGATTGCTTGTACGTTTTGCAACTAATTTTTCTAGAGATATTCCTTCTATGATGTCTGTCGGGTCAAGACCGTTCCCTTTTGACTTGGACATTTTTTGTCCATTAGCGTCGGTTANNAGTCCGTGGACATAAACTTTTTTNAANGGNACTTCATTAAGAAAGTANANAGACATCATGATCATTCTTGACACCCAGAGACTAATGATATCGTGCCCGGTGACCATGATGCTGGTGGGATGAAATGTTTCTAGCTCTGCAGTCTTATCTGGCCAGCCGAGTGTAGAAAAAGTCCACAGCGCAGAAGAAAACCATGTATCTAGAACATCTGCATCCCGATTAAGTTCGACAGTCTGTGCCAAAGAATACTTTGTTCTTACTTCTTCTTCAGATCGTCCGACAAAGATATTCTTGTTTTGGTCGTGCCAAGCNGGAATCTGGTGTCCCCACCAAAGTTGCCTGCTGATGCACCAGTCCTCAATGCTCCGCATCCACGAGAAGTAGATGTTCTCGGTATTTTTTGGAACGAAGTCGATTTCTCCAAACTCAACAACTTTTATAGCATTTTCGGCAAGAAGCCCCGCCGAAACAAACCATTGATCCGAGAGATATGGTTCGACAATTTCCCCGGTCCTTTCGGCTCTGGGAATAGCAGAGGTATGTTCTTCAATTTTTTCAATCAATCCTAAATTGCTGAGTTCCTCAATAATTTTTTTTCTTGCGTCGAAACGATCCAGGCCCGCGTATCTTTTGGGTACCTGGTCGTTTAGTGTGCCATTTTCATTNAGTATATTTATAAGCTCTAAGCCGTGTCTTTTTCCGATCTCATAATCATTAAAATCGTGTGCTGGGGTTATTTTAACGCATCCCGAGCCGAAGCTTGGATCTACATAATGATCTGCAATAATCTGAATTTTTCTTTGGGTTATCGGCAGTTTTATTACTTTCCCAATAAATTTTCTATACCTCTCATCCTCGGGATTCACGGCAACCGCAGTATCACCTAACATTGTCTCGGGTCTGGTTGTTGCTACAACTAAAAACTCTTCTTCTAAATCATCTAACGGGTATTTAAAATGCCANAGGTTACCNTTTTCTTCTTTTGTTACCACTTCAAGATCCGACAGAGAGGTTCTAAGCACGGGATCCCAATTTACTAGACGTTTCCCCCGATAGATTAACCCATCATCATAGAGTTTTATAAATACTTCATTTACTGCANTGGAAAGCCCTTCGTCCATTGTGAACCTTTCTGTTTCCCAATGAAGAGATGCTCCTAATTTTCTTAGTTGATTTGAGATGGTGTTTCCAGATATTTCTTTCCAACCCCAAACCTTTTTAATGAATTGTTCTCTTCCCAACTCAGACGGAGATATATTCTCCTTAGCTAATTGTTCCGTAACAAGCATNTGAGTNGCTATGCCNGCATGGTCCGTNCCCATTTGCCAAAGNGTTTTTCGTCCTTTCATTCTTTGATAGCGGATCAGAGCATCAACGATNCTATGTTGGAACGCGTGCCCCATGTGCAACGTCCCTGTAATATTTGGAGGAGGGATTGCTATCGAGAATGGAGCGCCTTGACCTGAAGGAGCAAATAGCTTATTTTCNTCCCAAGCTTCGTACCATTTTTGTTCTATGTCTTTCGGCGTATACTTTTGCATTGGTAGTCGAGNTTCTATCTCTCTTGATTCGGTCTTCNCNTAAGTATAACTGTGCTAGACCTTGGTGTTAAACTCTCTTTCTCAATCGAGGGATTTGGAAATATTTGTTAATTCTTTTATGAGCTTTATTCTTAATCTATTTTTTGTCTTTGGTTTCTTAGTCTTCTGTGAATCTTCGAGATGAAGAATTTTCTCGAGATCATTCATGGCCTCGGGAAATAATTCTAGCGTGTTTGGATCTCTCAACTGATCTTTCATTATAAACTGGATAATTCTAAACTCCGCTTTCCTTATTTTCCTGAAATTATCTGCTTTTGCGACCCATTTTGTGATAGTTGACTTCGTAACCGCGCTCCTTGTAAAAAGCGTAAGCTTTTCTTGCAAAGCTCCTTTCTAACTCGTTTTCAGGGACTACTTCTGCAACCCGATCAAACCTCGAAAAAAATTTAGGCGTGCTTCTCGAAAGATTCACGAAAACATCTTTGTGCTCTGGCGAGTCTGTCTCCGTGCAAATTTTTATCGGCGNGTCGAACTGATGTTCTCTNAAACTATGNGGGATGAAGGCGTCCTCTGGGTAATTCCAAAGTTTTTCATCGAGCGCTTTNGCGTATTCTATACTNGGGGTTTGNACGTGGACCTTNTGACCTNTNCGGTATATTAGGGCGATTAATCTGCAAGCAAAAAGAAGCTCATCGCCCTTTACAAGGTAGAAATCGATCTTTGTCACTTATCTGGTCAACGCTATGTTTGAAAGATAGTCAAATAGCAGTGAAACAGGCCTGCCCGTAGCGCCTTTTTTTGCTCCCGTTCCATTAAACGCAGTACCGGCAACGTCTAAATGGGCCCATCTGTGATTTGAAGCAAATCTCGACAAGAAACAGGCAGCAGTAATACTACCTGCCTCCCTTCCTCCGATGTTCGCCATGTCNGCAAACTTGCTGTTTATTTGACTTTGATACTCTTTCCAAAGAGGCATCTGCCANACTCTGTCTAATGAATTTTCGCCNGATTTTATTAGCGCTTTNGCCANCTNATCGTCATTCGAGTACATNGCAGTAGCATGGCTACCGAGAGCGANTACGCATGCGCCTGTTAACGTGGCCACGTCGATCACGGTTTCCGGNTTAAATTTTTCCACGTAAGTAAGAGCATCGCATAAGACCAGTCTTCCCTCTGCATCCGTGTTTAATATTTCGANTGTTTGTCCTGACATTGATGTCACGATATCTCCGGGTCGAGANGCTGAGCCNGATGGCATGTTCTCCGCGGCNGCAAGAACAACTANAAGGTTTAAAGGAAGTTTGGATTCCGCNACGGCAAGAACAGTGCCAAAAGCAGNTGCTGCTCCNCACATGTCCCAAATCATTTCGTGCATCCCGGCCCCTGGCTTTANAGATATTCCTCCNGTATCAAANGTAATNCCCTTCCCGATCACTGCATGCACTGGATCCTTCTCCGTTGATCCTCTATAAGAAATAGTAATGAGTTTGCCTGGCTGGTCACTTCCTTTTGTTACCGACATAAAAGCTCCCATTCCAAGCCCTTCTATCTCTTTTTCACTCATGATCTTTGCGCGAATAGTTTTATATTTTTTCGCTAGATCTTTAGCTTGATCAGCAAGGTAATTTGGCGTGCATATATTGCCAGGTAGGTTGCCCAAATCTTTTGCTTTTTTTATTCCCATAGAAAGTGCTAAGCCTTTTTCCATACCCTCTGATACCGCGCTCATCTCTTCCTTCGAAGCTAGAATTTCAATGGATTTTAGATTGGAGCTTTTATTTTTAGTTTTTCCTTTAAGGTTTTGAAAATCGTAGAGCTCGTTCTCTATGGATTCGACCAGTTTTTGACTCTTCCAACAAATCTTTTTCTTGAACTTAGCTACTTCCAGGATACAAATCAGTGCTGATCGAACGCGCATCTCTTTCAATTTTTTGACAAAGAGGTCTATGGCCTCAGTAAACTCATATTCTTTGAATGTGCTCTCAGAGCCAATACCCACTAATAGAATCCTCGTCGCTGCAACTCCGTCTAGATCCTGAAGAAGCAGGCTTTCGTGTTTATGGCCTTTCAAATCGCCCCTCTTTATAACTTTTTTAATATAGCCCCCGCTAGCCTTATCCAGTCTCTTTGCGGTTGGAGAAAGAATGCCTTCTTCAAAAACACCGGCGACAATGCAGGGAGTCCTACTTTTTTCCGGCGCTCCAATTTTAATGTTATATTTCATCTCCCACTCCAGGCTTTAGTAGATTTTGTTCAGGTATTATAGTGCGCAATATGGGGTTAAGCGCAATTGTCTAATCGGAAGACAACGAAAATGATTCTGTACAGATATTTTTTAAAAGAGATTACTCTTACAGCATTGGCTGTTAGCGGAATATTAACGGTTATTGCGATGAGTTGGCGTTTTAGAGGATATCTCGAGGACGCTGCGTCAGGTTCGCTCAACTCAGAAATTCTTTTTATCTTGATTATTTGGCGATTGCCAAGTTTCTTAGAAATTGTTGTTCCAGTAAGTTTTTTCCTATCCGTCATCTTGGTACTAGGCCGATTATCAGCTGAAAACGAGATGATTGCGATGAAATCTTTCGGTTTGAGTCCTGGAAACATTGGATTGATGATTCTTAGCTTAGCTCTGTTTTTTTCTGTGATATCGGGATTGTTAGCCGGTTTTATCAAGCCTCTTGGGGAAAGGCAGGTAGACCAACTCCTGATTGCTCAAGCGAATCAAACAGATTTCGACGAGCTTATCCCTGGAAGATTTCAATCTTTTAGGTTCGGTGAAAGAGTAATTTATGCCCGGAAAGTAAGTAATCAAAATCAGCTGGAAGATATTTTCATAAATGCTTTCCACGAAGAGTCTAAGGTCACCGCGCCGAGGCATTTTTCAACTATCCTCGCTCGTACAGGCTATTTCGATTTCAGCGCTACTAATGAATTGATGTTGGTTTTACAGGATGGTACGAGATTTTACGGTCGGCCAGGCATGGCCGATTATGAAGTGATTTCTTTCCAAGAGTATGGCCAGCCAATTAGGACGGGGTCAAGACTCTCTAGTAATAATTCGTTTTCATCAATGACTAACTCACAGCTTTTTAACTCAATGGATCCGGAGGCTATTGCTGAGTTGCATTGGAGGCTTGCCATGATCCTCCTGATCCCTATTCTCGGCTTCATAGCGATTCCTTTCTCTGAAGTCAGCGCACGGGAAGGGCGTTATGGGAAAGTTGTGCCTGCGATGATAATCTGCTTCCTTTACATTTTTTCTTTAGCAGCAGGTAAATCAGCTATTGCGAGGGAGGAGATTCCCTCTTTTATTGGTCTTTGGTGGGCTCACGCAATTTTCATATTTATTGCCGTGTTTTCTTTTCACAAGGATCGGATTTTTTTACTTTCAGTTTTGAAATTCGTCTTTCCCAAGCAGAATCACTCTAGTTCCTGATGCCCGGTCATGCCATGTTAGTTTTGCAGGGTCAAAAAGGATCCAGATAAAACCAAGCCCCAGCATTGAAATTGAAACAAGCGCAAAGAAAAGCCTTGCAAAGCATTCTTGCCAACTCAACGTTTGCCGATCTGGGTTTATTAACTTTATTCTCCAAACTTGCATTCCAAGAGTCTGCCCGCGCAATCTCCAAAAGTAAGAATAAAAAAGGCATGCTTCGAAATATAATCCGAACTGGAACAGAGGCCCTCGTAAAGGGTTTCCGTCGCTTATCAAACTGACAAGCAAAAGCGTAGTAATGAGCCAGATAGCAATGATAAGCAGTGAGTCGTACAATATAGCTGCTAGTCTTCTGAAAAGGCCAGCAGATTCANAGTCTTTTTCCATTAAGCTCTCAAAATAAAAGGTTGATNATTATACTATGAGAAAATATGTAGCGATNATTTTGTTTTTTCTCGCCGTTGATATCTCTCCATCATCAGTTTNTGCGCANAGCTTNGAGGAATATTTAATTTNTGTNCGTGANAAGGCTTTGGNNGCAGGNATTTCNGACGCACTAATNAACCAAGAGTTTTANGAGCTTAAACCTGACCCAAGGGTCTTAGCGNTGGACAGGAAACAACCTGAGTTTGTCCAGACAACTGAGGANTATTTAAAGGCACGTTTATCCNANAATAGAATAAGCGACGGGCGAANACTTAGANAGCTCTACAATNAGGAATTGCNANCNGTCGAACGAAGTTATCAAGTAGACGCCAACTATATNCTTGCTTTCTGGGGGTTAGAGACAAACTACGGACGTTACCAAGGAAAATATTCTGTGATTCGCTCCTTAGCAACGCTCGGCCACGATCCGCGGAGACACACCTTTTTCACGCGAGAATTATTGAGTGCATTGAAAATACTTGAGGAGGGACATGTTGAATCTGAGTTATTCGTTGGGGCTTGGGCAGGAGCAATGGGACAAAGCCAATTTATGCCGAGCAGTTTTTTTAGTTACGCGCAGGACTTCGACGGTGACGGCAAAAAGGATATTTGGAATTCAGAATTGGATACGTTTGCCTCGATTGCTAATTACTTAAGCAAAAATGGTTGGGATTATTCCGAGTTATGGGGAAAAAAAATAAAGGTTCAGAGAGAAATTTTCGATCTCTTCCCTCCCAGGGCGGAGAAAAGTGGTTGCCGAGCTTTGAATCACCATTCCGTCAAGCTCCCGTTAGAGGATTGGAGAAATCTGGGTATTGATCCGGAGAGGCTAGCTATGGATAAAACCTATGCTCTTTTGCGTCTGAGTGATGCTGCTGATCAAACTTATTTGGTTGGCAGTAATTTTGAAACTATTTTGCAGTACAATTGCGCGAATAAATATGCCGTTTCTGTGGGTCTGCTGGCGGATCANCTAGCAGAAATTTGACTGGAATTCATAAAAANGCCCTCTGTNTCAGCAAAGATTTGNTCNCCATCTGCCGAACGAATTACTCCTCTCATCTGCGTCATTCTGCCTCTTTGTTTTAAAACATGTCCTTCGAGGCGAGTCTCTGACTCGCAGGGTAGCTCCGCAAAGTAACGAATGCTGCATTTAGCCGTGAAAGCCTTTTTCCCTTTGAGGAAAAGCCAATTTCCCATCACATCGTCAAGGACACTAAATATAACCCCTCCGTGAACTATGCCATTATACCCGCAAAGGTTTTTGCCGGGTTTGAAGTCAGCGACGCAAACATCGTCCTTGAGTTGGAATTTTAATTGCAGCCCGACAGGGTTATTCGGCCCGCAGACAAAACAGTTGTTAGCGTCGGACAAAAGCTTATTCAATTCGAAAAACTCCTTTCTTGACTAGTCAAAATGTATAATATTCTGATGCATCTTGAAACACACAAAACATATTGTCCTCACTGTGGTGAGCGAATCGAGGTGGTTATTGACCCCTCGGCAAGTCAAGAGTACATTGAGGACTGTCAAGTCTGTTGCAACCCATTTGAGTTGAGAATAATAATAGGTGATGGCAACGAGAGCTCTATAGAAATTTATGGAGACATATAGCCTAGTAGGCTCTCTTATTATGAAATAATCTTGGTCTTTTAATATGAAAAAAAAAGGGGTGGTGGACTTTGCCGAGGCGGCCGAAAAACTTAAACACTCGCGAGCAGAAATTAAGTTGGAACGAATACAGGATGCTTTTAGAGAAGCGCGTGGAGAACAAAACAAAGGAGATAAAAAGCAGGGAAAAAGTAAAGGTAAAGGAAAGAACAAAAAAAAATAATTCAAGATCTTATTCTTCTCTCTTCNNGTTGGTATTTCTGATTAACGATTTTCGGATAATCTCTCTGGTTTGGCGAGCCAGCTTATTAGGATCGGCCTCCGCGTTGACTTGAATGGGGCTATGGATTTCCATTTTCACCTTGCCGGGCCGCCAATCAATTGAATCGGTTGCTAAGACTTGATTTGTGTCGTGGAGGGTGATTGGTACGATAGGACATTCTAGATCCTTTGCCATACGAAAGGCCCCTTTTTTAAAAGAACCTAAGTTTCCATCTCTAGATCTAGTGCCCTCGGGGAAAAAGATGATGCAATCGCTTTTCGTTATATTTTTCNTTGCTTCTCGGAGTGCTCTAAGATCAAATTCCGTATTCCTGCGGTCCACAAATATATTCCCCATTGCCATGCACGCTTGTCCTAGAAAGGGAACAAGTCTTAGCTCTTTTTTCATAACCCATTTCAGCTGCTTTCCAAGAAAGCCATACAAAATATAAATATCTATCAGGCTCAAATGGTTGGCTACTAAAATATAGCTTTGGTTGTCTTTCAGATATTTTAGCCCAGTAATTTCTAGCTCTATCAAACAGACCTTGGTGTTGATTCTCGCCCAAAATGAGGCCAGTCTTTGCGACCCGTTCGAAGGAAATTTAAAAATGGCCAACACCACAATACAGCTTCCAATTACAATTGTTGTTAGGAGGAGTGTTGGAAGGATTACAAACCATTTATATTGTTTTAGCGCGAGACGTTTTAGAGGTCGATTATCCTGGTTTTTNTGTAAATTCAGCTTTCGTTTAGTTGTCGCTAACAATTGTAATAGCATTCTCAGACCTGCACGAAGTTGGTCGGAGTATCCCCGGCCGTAGTAATTCTCCACATCTCTCGACGGTGTCCTGCGTAATCCGAGGACGCCGAGTGTTGAGTACATCTGTTGTCCCACATTACAAGACTATTTTTCTTCCAGGCAATCCGGCATCTAAATCTTTCCTCGACAATTACGCTGTTGAGATAGTCAAGTAATGGTTGACTCTCTTGATCGGTCATCCCGTCGAATTTTATTGTGTAGGTTGGATTTATCCAAAGCGAAGGCTTTCCTGAAANTGGGTGTTTTCTGATTACAGGGTGACTCTCGAAGCACGGCTCTTCCTTTTCATTTGTAATTGTCATATTTTCTAAATGATTTTTTAGTTTGGCACTAGGGCCGTAAGAGCGAACCGAGCTATGCAGTGCTCGGAGCCGAGACAAGCTCTCCTGCATACCAACAGACAGGGAGTCATAGGCGTCCTGGAGATTTGCAAAAAGCGTGTCGCCGCCTCTTGGCGGCACGTCTAAGGCATAAAGTAATGTTCTCGCTGGAGGTTTTTTTTGGAATGTGAAATCAGTATGCCAGCCAGAGCCGAAGGTATGATGTGACTTTTCGTTTGCCTCCTTTACTATCGGGACGACATCTGGGTAATCTTCNAGCCCTGCAAGGTAGGGCGTCTCGCCCACTCCGCCAAATTTCTCAGCTAAANTGATTANNTCNCTCGGTTCGAGGTGNTGGTCCCTGAAACATAAGACGAGATAACGCGAAAATGCCTTTTCAACAGAAAAATAGGTTTGTTCATCCATATTAACGAGTTGGGCATCAATCACTTCGGCACCTAGAGACTTTGCAATGGGACGGATCTTCATAACGTGTAAACTTTTATCAGGGANNTCGCAATGATAACTCAAAAGGNTCGGCGCAAGCCAAGAGTAAAGGTCACATCAGGGGATGTATTGGTAGCGATGTCTTCGCTGAGTGAGAGATCTAAGGCAAATGTGTGGCCTATCCTGACCGTACCCCCTAACACCAGCTGCACACTCGTGCTTCCGAGTTGCCTCAAATCACTTAGATAAAAAGGGGTGTGATAGTCGATTTGCGCCTTAAGACTAAGTCTCTCTTTAACCCTCCACCCAATCTGAGACGATCCGAAATAGACCAATCCTTTTACTTTTGTTTCAAAAAGCTCGTCGGCGNTGTTTTTCAAAACGCCGAGAGTTTGATTGAAGTGCCACTTGGGAAATCTAAAGATAGATTGATTGCTGTAATGGNCCATGGAAAAGAAACTGGTGAATTCTGATCCAGATAAATTATTAAACTTGCCTGAGGGAAATTTCACGCCTGCAGATGTTTTCCAGAGCTGACTTTTTCTGCTCGATAACTCTTTAGAGAAAATAATAGAAATATCCCCGAGCGCAGCGGTGCGGTTAGGACCCAGAGAAAAAGATTCTCTCCCATTTTTTTTTACCTGATAGAGTAAACGATTTTTTTGCACAAGATTTCGACCACCGTCTGGCAAATCAAAAAAAGAGTGCCAGTTTTCTATGAATCCGTCCAAGTTGCCCCCACTGTGGCTCGAGTAAGGTATCAAAATTGAAATCTCTGCACCGTCGCCGATACCGTAGTCAATAGCCAGATCCGCGTTAAGGCTCTCCCCGTCCAGGAGAACAGATTGCTCTTTACTCAGACTTTTAGTGAAGTTGTTCGAAAGGGAAGCCTGAATGTGTCCCCTCAGGCTTCCCTTAGCTATTGCCTTGGCCGATCTTGGGGCTGGCAGCCCGTGGATTTTTACGAGTGGACTAAAATTCGAAACAGCGAAAGGCTCTGAGATTGAGATCTCGGCCTTCACTGATGCCCAGCTGCAAAGCAACGTAATGATCGCTATTTTAAGAAGATTTTTGATTTGCATATGACAGTGATCTTGCTTATCGGTCTCAGCTTACAGTTCTCTGTAACTTTTTTAACAAAACCCAGAGATTTAACTCGTCTTTCTCATCTTTTCTCTATCATACAACGGATCATCTGGTTTTCTTGCACCTAAGATCATTGGAGAGTTTTTAAACCAGGTGTCGGCTGCCGGATCGTCTCTTACCCAGTCTACAAGCTCGCTTCGATAAGCGATCTTCCAGATACCATCTCGTCTTTCATAACGGTCGACGTAACGTCCGCTTATAAAAAGATCACGTTGATTTTGGTTAGCGTCCTTTGTTCGATGAAAAGCCTGATAATAAACCTCACCAAAAGCTTCGTCACTCTCGATTTCTATATTTATTTGTCCCAGAAAATGGTGGTTAGAGAGATGTGATTTTAAGGCAGACTGACAGTATTCTACGAAGCCATTTGGCCCGCCCTCATAAGTTCCGTAAGAGCAATAGGCATCGTCCCAAAAAACTGAGCGTTCCAGGGCACCGTCTAGCCTGTCAAGGCCCCGCATATAGTTAGAGGATAAATCCATGATCTCTAACTTATCTGCAGTTAATAGCAGTTTCTTTAGCTGATTTTTGTCCGCCTCAAGCTTGATCTGACCAGCCAAAGGAGCCTCCTTTTTCCTTCATAATGTGATCAACTGAATTCCAGGACCGATCGCGCTACCTCACCCGCTTTCATAGATCTAAAAGCCTCATTTACGTCTTCAAGCTTAAGTCGACGCGAAACTAAGCTGGTCAAATCAAGTCTATCTTGCAAATAAAGATCGATCAGTTTTGGCATGTGCTCTCTGAAACGCGTGGAACCATACATACATCCGATTAACTTTTTCTCTTGCAAGAAATGAGGCCCGGGCACCTTAATTTCAGAGCCCAAGGGATGCATGCCTACAATGATGGCTGTGCCACCAGGCCTTATAATATTGAACGCTTGAGTTGCAGCTTCAGGAACGCCGATTGCTTCAAATGCATACTCTACACCTGCACCCTTTGTGATTTCTTTTATTGCCTCGTCAAGATTNTGTTCCTTTGAGTTAATCGTGTGNGTTGCTCCGAAGCTAGCGGCCATCTCTAATTTTGAATCCATGACATCGACTGCAATAATNTTAGCGGCCCCCGCTATTCTGCAGCCTTGGATTATGTTAAGCCCAACACCACCACATCCTATTATAGCTGCGGTTGCTCCACCCTCGACCTCCGCCGTATAAAGTGCTGCTCCAACGCCTGTCGTCACCCCGCAACCAATAAGAGCGGCCTCCGCCATTGGCATTTCTTCCGGAATTTTGACTACTCCATTTTCACTGGTCACCATCAACTCAGCAAATGATCCAACTGAGCTAAATTGNAGTAAAGGCTTGCCTTTCCAAGATAATCTGCTGGCAGCGGCAGCGTCAATTTCAGGCGCGGCGCAGAGACTTGGTTTACCGCCAAGGCAGAAGTAGCACTTGCCACAAAAGGGTCGGAAACTCATTATTACTCTATCCCCTGGCTTCACATATGTCACTCCTTCTCCTATCGCTTCGACCACCCCGGCTGCTTCGTGGCCTAGAACACAAGACATTGGAACGCTCCAGAGCCCTTCAATAAAGTGAAGATCTGAGTGACACACCCCCGAGCAACTTGTTCGAACTAATACCTCGCCCTGCCTCGGATCGATAATGTCTACGTCTTCAACCGTTAGCGCATTATTTGCTTTTTCGAAAACAGCTGCNTTCATGGCTTACCTCCTTGTAAGTTATTAAAGCATCAGTTAGCTANATAGTCATTTCCCGGTTAATCTCTNAACAACTGGGGCAAAGGACTCTAGATTATCGGTGCCTACTGTGACATATGAAATTCCGAAGACTTCCCNGCGCCTCTCAAGCTCATCGCAAATTTCTTCTACTGATCCAAAGAGAGCGTGAGGGTGTTCTTTCATCTGATCTTCGGCCATCCCAAATATTTTTGAAAATTCACCTATTATCGGTGCTGGGTTGGCTGTGACAAACGTAAAGTAAGCGCCTATTTCTATCTCTAAATCCTTAAATCGATCGCCTGCTCCTTCTTTGATCCACCCGATTTTCTTCTGTGTCTCTTCAGCCGTGGATAGGCTAACTCCATCGGGACCAATTGCGCCTGAGCGGTTATTAAAATTAATTGATACGATGTCTGCCTCTTTTCCAGCTAATCTCAGGACCCTTGGAGAACCACCACCGATCATAATTGGGGGCCTCTGTGAGGGTTTTGGGACGCCCGAAAATCCGGTCCAATTGAGTGTGTTGTTACTTATATCCGCTGGCCCGTCTTGGCAGAAAGTTTTTATTCCCTGAACAATATCTCCCATTCTATCAATCCGTATTTTCGGCTCGTCCATATTTAGGCCAATAGCGTGATACTCTTCCGCGATCCAGCCCGCGCCAATCCCGAATTCTAATCTTCCCTCTGAGAGCATGTCGATTGTCATCGCTGATTTAATTAAAACGATTGGAAGATGGTAATCCACACAAAAAACCCTACATCCAATTTTTATTTCCTTAGTAACGGCTGCAGCATAGGCCATTGCAGGAATCGCGGCCATGTTCTGTTCNGGGTGGTTTGCTTTTTCCAAAGCCGGTCCCGGACCTAGGATATGGTCAGCAAGATGAAACGATGAGTAACCAAGATTCTCAGCTCTTTTTGCTTGATCAGCCCAGTCTTTTGCTCCGTTGGCATTGAACGTTTGAAATCCAAATCTAAAAGGCTTGTTCATTCAAATTCTCCAAACTCAAATTTTACGCTTGTGAGCTCTTCTGAAATATCCCAAAGCCGTTTGGCATTGTTTTGATCTCGNGATGAGGGATCTGTTTTTACTTTATGGGCCGAATGAGCCATTTCGCCCCATTTCATTGGTCCAAAATAATCTGCTCCTGANACGTCATCATNCGTGGCTGCCATTAATGTCGGCAGTGCGCCTTCCTCTGAGCTGTTCATTATCAGGGAAAGCGGTGCGAGCAGAATACTAAAAGCTAGNGGGATATGTCTGCCTAGCTCAGTAGCAGACCCNCCNGGGTGACAAGCTACTGAAATAGTATCGGATGNGGTCTGTTCAAGTAGTTTCTGTAAGTGGTAAGTAAACAAGATGTTTGCGAACTTGCTCATCTGATACCTTTTTATACGACTGTAGTTTTTCTCTGCATTAAGATCGTCATAGAAAATTTCCCCTCCCTTGTGTGCATTGCTGCTAACATTTACTATCCTNGCTTTTTCCGTTTTTCTTAATTTTTGAAGGACTTGCCCGGTAAGGGCGAAATGACCGAGATGATTCACGCCGAATTGGAGTTCGAAACCATCTCGAGTCAATGTTCTTGGCGGCACCATAACACCAGCGTTATTTACAAGGATGTCTAGCCTCGGCTCCTCGTTAACGATTTCAGCAGCAGCCTTGATCGAAGAAAGGTCTGCAAGATCCAATTCAACCCATTTTAATTCTGCATTGGGTGTTTTTTCTTTAATCCTATTAATCGCCTCAAGCGCTCTCTCTTCGGTTCTGCAACCAAGTAACACTTTTGCTCCTCGCTCTGCTAAGACTCTTGCCGTGTCATAACCAATTCCCGTATTCGCGCCGGTTACTAATGCAGTTTTACCTATCTGGCTAGGCACATCGGTTTCGGAATAATCTGCCATTTGGCTTGCTCCTCATGTAGTTAAAAGATTCAGGTAGTAGTCTAGTCCGAGGGACACAACTTTCCTNTCGGCTTTTAATACCAAGACCATTTTTTAAAAAAATCCGCCCCACAGGTTGAAGCTAGGCTAAAAAGGATGATGAGTCAACGGGCTGCCTGCACCGTTAGTTTAGGACTCAAAGAGGCTAGTTTTTGTGTCAACAAAAAACCTATTCGTGACTCAGACCATGACCTAGCGAGTGTTCCTCAAAACTTTTGTTCGCAAGAATGTGCAGGTGAAGGTGGAAGACAGTTTGGCCCGCTTCAGCACCATTATTAATTATAAGTCGAAAAGCTTCATCTACACCTAGTTGGCGAGATATTTTGCCAGCTACCAAAAGTAAGTGTCCTAGAAGGGTTTTGTGCTCCTCGGTCGCGTCACTTAACTTTGGAATCTCGTTGGTTTTTGGAATTACCAATACATGAGTCGGTGCTTGGGGATTGATGTCTTTTATAACGATTGTAAGATCGTCTTCATAGATCTTTTCGGACGGTATTTCGCCATCGATTACTTTTTGAAATATTGTTTTTTGGTTCGACATAGGCTTGCCCCCTTCTTATTCTGTCATTCTATCTGATTTTCTANCCCCGTTTGGCAAATTCGCATTTNTCTGGTTTCGAGTGTTATTCTNTCANTNCATTATCGCGGTATCTTNAAATTTTTAAAAAAAGTCTGGGAGGAGGGCTAATTAATGGACCCATTTCGGTTGGACGGCAAGAGAGCAGTCGTTACAGGAGCAGGCAAAGGGATAGGAAGGGGTATAGCGGTTCAGATGGCGAGGGCTGGGGCTGATTTAGTGGTTGCTTCTAGGACAAGAGAAGACTTGGAGAGTCTTGTTGAAGAGATCAGTCCTCTCGGTAGGAAGGTCAGTATTTTTGAATGTGACGTGACGGATCCGGGTCAGATATCTCAGTTAGCTGNCTTTTCTACAAAAAATGATCCCTTAGATATTTGGGTCAACAATGCTGGAGGCCTGCCAGATGCGACGCCTAGGTACCTTACAAAGACTCCGGAAGATAGATGGGATGCCCAGATCGATCTAAACCTAAAGGCAGTTTTTATAGCTTGTCAGGCGGCAGCGAATTGCATTGACGAGGGAGCGATCATTAATATTTCCTCAAGTTCCGCAAAAGCCCAAGGTAATCTTAAAAATGGTCCGTATGGAGCGTCAAAAGCCGCTGTGAATAGTCTTACTCAAACCTTCGCGTTAGAACTTTCACCCAAAATCAGAGTCAACGCGGTAGCTCCGGGACCAATTCCAACAGATAATTTTAATCAATCGACAAATTTCCCTGAGGGCAAGCCGATTGAAAAAATCATTGGTGTTCCTCTNGNGCGTTTGGGAACCCCAGATGATATAGGGTATGCAACNGTTTTTATGGCATCTCCAGCAGCCAGTTGGATCACTGGCCAGTGCTTATATGTTACCGGTGGGACGTAAGTCTCTGTTCCGCGTAGCCCTGCACGTAACAATTTTTGAAACTCGAAGCGGGAGGTGTTTTTAAGATGAAGGTGGACCCAAATTCTGCAGGTTTCTGCGATCATAGACTTGAGAGGATTAGCGAACATCTAGAACAAAACTACATTAATACTGGAAAGATACCTGGTTGCCAGGTTCTTATCGGGAGGCGAGGACACGTTGCCTATTTTCGCTCATTTGGCTTTGCTGATAAGGAGAGAGAAGTCGCGGTCCGTGACGATACAATTTTTAGAATTTATTCAATGACTAAACCTATCACTTCTATTGCGCTTATGATGCTTTTTGAAGAGGGTCGGTTACAGTTGACTGATCCGGTCCATAAATTTATCCCGTCATGGAAGAATCAGCGAGTTTGGGTAAAGGGAGAAGGCAAGAGCATGGAGTTGCGCTCGCCTAGCGAACCTGTATCCATAGCTCATTTGCTTAGTCACACCTCTGGTTTAACTTATGGAGAAAGCCTGTTTCCTTCTGATCATCCGGTAGATAAGCTCTACGGATCAATACGGGAAGATAAAAAAAGCTTAGCCGCTTTTGTGGATGAGCTCGCCCAGATTCCGCTCAGGTTTGATCCCGGAACACGNTGGTGCTACTCGCTTTCNACAGATGTATGCGGTGCTTTGGTTGAAATTATCTCAGGTCAGACTTTCTCCGAGTTTTTAAGTGAACGTATATTTATTCCGCTCGAAATGTTTGACACCGCGTTCACAATAAGTGACGAGAAGGTACCGCGACTCGCCGCTAATTACGAGCGCGATGAAAATAAGAATCTCGTCCTAATCGACGATCCGGTTAAGAGCATCTATGCAAACACTGGACGTCTCCAATCAGGCGGAGGCGGGCTTTTAAGTACAACTGCTGATTACTCGAAGTTTTGTGAGATGTTGCTTGGCGGAGGGAAGTATCTCGGTTGCAGAATAATAGGAGACAGGACTTTGAAAATGATGTCTCAAAACCATTTACCTAAGAATGCCGACTTAGCCTCTGTTGCGATGGGGTCTTTTTCTGAGACCGCGTATGAGGGAGTTGGCTTTGGCTTAGGGTTTGCTCAAACTCTTAGTGAAGTGCGCGCTCAAAATTTAGGGGCGGGCGATTTTTACTGGGGAGGGATGGCTTCAACTATATTTTGGGTTGATCCTAAAGAAAGTATGTTTTGTGTTTTTATGACACAGCTAGTCCCTTCCAGGACATTTAACTTTCGAGGACAGTTAAAAGCCTTGGTTTACAGTTCGATCGAGGACTGAATTTTCAAAGCATCTTCCTATGATATAAAAACTATAAACTTGACTAACTAAATTGAGAACTGGTTCTATCCCCAAGCAACTTTCCGAACTGTCTCAACGCGATCTGACCGATCGCTTTAAAGTTTTTGGGAGATTTCTACTTGAGTAATGACTAATATTTTTCTCCGAAACAAAGAANTTTTTTTTGACTTCATCTATTTGCTTTAACCGAACCGAACCGAACNCGAACTCANATGACCTTTGCAGTTNAGAATTTATGGAAACAAAAGTTTTCGAAGTGAATTTCTACTCGAAGATTTGGGGTCAAGCAACTGTATACGTGATTGAATAGTAGTCCTGTTAAAAAACCGCTGATATACTTACGTCGCTTTAGTGCCGGAGTGGCGGAACTGGTAGACGCGCCGGATTCAAAATCCGGTTCCTTTCCGGGAGTGTGAGTTCGAGTCTCACCTCCGGTACCAACACAAAAAAGTACCAATTTATGAAGACAACTGAGTTCAGTTACGACCTCCCCCAAGGTCTAATAGCGATAGAGCCAACTGAATCTCGCTCGGACAGTCGTTTGTTGCACCTTGACGTCGGTTCTGAGCAAATTGATCATCTTATGTTTAGCGATCTTCCTACTCTTTTAAATTCATCTGATTTGCTGGTTTTTAACAACACAAGGGTTATACCCGCAAGGATATTAGGAACCAAAGATACAGGAGGTAGGGTGGAGCTTATGCTCAACCAGATCCAAAGCAGGCTGCGAGCGGATGCGCTGATTGGTTCTAATAAACCAGTTCAAGTGGGTGCTAAAATCCTCCTTGGAAAAGGAATCGAAGTATTGGTAGAAGGAAACGAAGACAATTTGTATCGCCTATTGTTCCCTGAACCCGGAGTTTTAGCCATTGCAACTGAGATAGGGGAGGTCCCACTGCCACCTTATTTAAAAAGAGGCCCACGCGATCTTGACCAAGCTCGCTATCAAACTATATACGCTAAAGTTGACGGCGCGGTCGCCGCACCAACGGCAGGCCTTCATTTCGACGAAAATATTTTGAAAGAAATCGACAAAAAGAGAATAAATCGTGAAGAGATTACCCTTCACGTTGGCGCAGGGACCTTTTTACCCGTGCGAAGTGATAATGTTCTGAATCATAAAATGCACAAGGAAGCATTTCAGGTGGATTCTCGGGTGTGTGATGCGGTAGGTTCGTGCAGGAATCTAGGCGGAAGAGTCGTTGCGGTAGGAACTACTTCTGTTAGATCGCTGGAAGCGGCTTCAGTTAAAGGGATATTACAGCCAACGCAGGGGAGTACAGATCTTTTTATATACCCCGGATACGACTTCCAAATCGTTGACGCTATGATTACAAACTTTCACCTACCGAAATCGACTTTGATGATGCTAGTAAGTGCTTTTGCGGGCTTAGAGAACATTAGAAAAGCTTACAGAGCAGCGATTGAAAAGTCTTATCGATTCTTCAGTTACGGTGATTCCATGTTTATCACACGATAGGTGTTGTTTCTGTGGCGATATCATTTTCTATTAGCAACACAGATGGCTTGGCCAGAAGTGGGACTATAACCTTTCACCGTCTGAACGGAGAAAAATCAGAGGTACAGACACCAATTTTTATGCCCTGTGGAACATACGGCACAGTAAAGGGCCTAACTACGGAGCAACTGGAAAATTTGGGCACTCAAATTTTACTGGGAAATACTTACCATCTCATGCAGCGGCCTGGTCAAGAAGTTATAAATGATTTCAGGGGTTTGCATAACTTCATGAACTGGTCGAGGCCGATTCTTACTGATTCAGGCGGCTTTCAAGTTTTTAGTTTGGGTGAAAATGTAGTTGTAGATGAGGAGGGGGTTACATTTCGTTCAACGATCAATGGGGACAAAATTTTCGTTTCTCCTGAAATATCGATGGAAATGCAGTGCTCACTCAATTCTGACGTTGTTATGTGTTTTGATGAATGCACTCCATATGGAAAGAACAAAGAACAAACAAATGAATCTATGCTTCGTTCGATGCGATGGGCCCAGAGAAGCAAGCAGGCCTTTGAAGGAAACCCGAATTCAATTTTCGGGATAATTCAAGGTGGTATGTATGAAGATTTGCGTCTCGAATCACTTAGCCGATTATGTGAGATCGGTTTCGACGGATACGCGATAGGCGGGCTTTCAGTTGGAGAGCCTAAACAACAAATGCGAAGAATTATTCAGAGAGTGGCTCCAATTATGCCCGTTGAAAGGCCAAGATACTTAATGGGAGTGGGTACACCCGAAGATCTAGTTGAAAGTGTAGCTCAAGGTATCGACATGCTTGACTGTGTAATGCCCACTCGTAATGCGAGAAACGGGCATCTATTCACTAGCTTTGGGGTTTTGCGCCTTCGAAATTCAGCTTATAAGCGAGATGATCTTCCGATTGATCCAAGTTGTGCTTGTTACACTTGTTCCAATTATTCTCGGAGTTATTTGCATCACTTAGATAAGTGTCGGGAATTGCTAGGTGCAACTCTTAACAGCATACATAATCTCTATTACTACCTATCTCTGATGGCAGATCTGCGTGATGCGATTGAAAGAAATAATTTAAAAAATCTAAAAGCAGAAATATACGACGGTTGGCATAAAGAGTCGCTAAATAATTAAAATTTTCTTTCGAAGTTTGCTCACCTCGCGCTAATCGGAGAGAATGAGCGTTTTTAATTGAAACCCATAAGAGAAGGGACCAAGAATGTTTGAGTTACTAATCCCTATTGCAAACGCCTCGGGCGAAGCGGCTCCGCAAGGAAGCCCGCTTCCGCTCGATCTCTTTATAATAATTGCCTTTGCCCTAGTCTTTTACCTCATTGTCTGGAGACCACAAAGCAAGCGAAATAAAGAGCATAAAGAGTTAGTTGCTGGGCTAGAAAAAGGAGACGAGATCATCGCAGGCGGTGGTTTAGTTGGAAAAATAGTTAAGGTAGAAGATCAATTTATTGTTCTTGAGGCAGGGACTGGCGTAGAACTGAAATTACAGAGGTCAGCGGTGGTGCAGGCATTGCCAAAGGGCACCATCAAAAACATATGATGACTCATTTTAAATGATTAATCGGTATCCTCTTTGGAAAAAGCTCCTAGTATGCTCGGTGGTCTGTCTGGGGGCCATTTATGCTGCCCCAAACCTGTATCCCCCTGATTACGCGGTTCAAATATCCAGTAGAGATGCAGATGGATTTGTCTCTGAGAGAGCGTTCCGGGCAGCAACGGATAGACTCAAGCTGGAAAATATCGACTTTTTTGGAGCCGAAAACAATGGCAGTAGTGCCCTTATAAGAGTTAAAAGTGATCAAGACCAATTAAAAGCGCGCGATTTTATTCAATTCGCGTTGTTAGACTTCAGAGGGGATTATGTGGTTGCTTTGAATTCAGCGCCAAACACTCCTGAATGGTTGTCTAATTTGGGGGCGGTTCCGATGAAGTATGGTCTTGACCTAAGAGGAGGCGTTCACTTTCTCATGGAAGTAGACACCCCTGCAGTTATATCTGAGCGCTTAAAAGCAATTGAACAGGAAGTAAAACAACTTTTCAGGGATCCAGAGAATAGGATTCGGTACTCTTCAATTTCTATCGCGAATGGCGCAGGTCTCAAAATCACTTTTGATAAACCGGAAACGGAAACCGCCGCGAGAACTTTGCTTCGTGAAAAATTCCCAAGTTATATTATCAAGGGAACACCCGGCTTAATAGGAATAACCGTCGAAGTCGATGCGGGTCAGATAAGGGAAATAGAGGATTTCGCGGTTGAGCAAAATGTTGTTGCTATTCGAAACAGAGTCAATGAACTAGGAGTAGCAGAGCCCCTAGTTCAGCGCCTTGGCAGAAACAGGATTGTAGTCGATCTGCCTGGGGTGCAGGACACGGCAAGAGCAAAGAATATTCTTGGAAAAGTCGCTACCCTTGAATTTCGAATGGAAGCAAACTCAGAAGCGAGGACTGGTTCGACAGATTCTTTTAATTACGAGGGTTTCGATTCGCGGCTAGAGAAAAAGGTAATCGTCCGCGGGGATCGAGTCCTTGACGCGCAAGTTGGATTTGATCCAGAAACTAATCAGCCCCAAGTAAATATTAGGCTAGATGGTGGGGGTGGTGAACTTATGCACCGTGCCACTCGCTACAATATCGGTCGTCGGATGGGCGTAGTTTTCATAGAAACGAAGTTAAAAGATAGATTGGTCTCTGATGGGGAAACCCAGCGCTTGGTATCTGAACCTTACGTGACAAAAAGGTTGATAAGTTTAGCTACGGTGCAGTCTGCTCTAGGGGTAAATTTTAGGATAACCGGCTTGAAAGCAGGTGAAGCAAGAGAACTGGCGCTGCTATTGAGAGCCGGTGCGTTAGCTGCGGATATGTTTATTGCCGAAGAGAGGACAGTAGGTGCGAGTTTGGGTGAGCAAAATATCGAGCTAGGGGCGTTTTCGGTAATGGTTGGTCTAGGCTTAGTTGTGCTCTTCATGTTTTTGCGNTACAAAGTTTTTGGTTTCGCTGCCAACCTAGCGCTTGCAGCCAATTTAATTCTCATCGTAGCAATAATGTCCAGCTTGTCTGCCACCCTNACACTGCCAGGAATCGCTGGCATTGTTTTGACTGTTGGGATGGCAGTAGATGCCAACGTATTGATTTTTTCAAGAATAAAGGAGGAACTNACCAACGGTTTGTCTCCGCAACAGGCAATACACGCAGGATTCGAGAGAGCCTTTGTCACGATTCTTGATGCTAATCTCACCACTCTCATTGTCGCAATTATTTTGTACAGTATCGGCACCGGACCAGTAAAAGGATTCGCCGTGACTCTGTCTATTGGAATCATGACTTCTATGTTTACCGCGATCATGGGTACCCGGTTCGTTGTCAATTTGTTGTATGGGGGGAAGACCGTAAAGAGATTAGCGATCTAATGCTGAAAAATATCGATTTCATGGCAGGACGGAGGATTGCGGCTATTTGCTCTGGAATCTTATTGAGTTTGTCGATTATTTCTTTGACTTTTAAGCAGCTCGATTGGGGTCTTGATTTTACTGGTGGAAATCTAGTCGAGGTTTCTTTTGAAAAGACNGTCTCGCCAGAGAAAGTCCGAGATGTCTTAAATAATGACGGTTTCTCTGGGCATGTTGTGCAATACTTCGGCTCCGAGAAAGATATTCTTATAAGAATCCCGCCCCAGTTGGAGTCTTCGGAGGAACAACGAGCAAAACTCGGGGACAGAGTTATTTCAGCGCTAAGAACAGTTTTCGGCGAAAGTGTTGCCTTGAGGCGGTCCGAATTTGTTGGGCCAGCGGTTGGCGCCGAGCTGACGAACCAGGGCGGAATAGGACTTTTAACTGCTCTCGGTGTAGTGCTTCTTTATGTCGCGTTTCGTTTCCAACTAAAGTTTGCGTTGGCCGCAGTGGCAGCCCTTTTCCATGATGTGATTATCACGCTTGGATTNTTCTCATGGTTTCAATGGGATTTCGATCTAACAGTACTAGCCGCTCTTCTAGCAGTCATTGGTTATTCGCTGAATGACTCTATTGTCGTTTCCGACCGAATTAGAGAGAATTTCAGAGTTATACGCAAGACTAAACCTGTCAGCATCATTAACACGTCTCTCAACCAAACTTTAGGACGAACGATAGTTACTTCATTCACGACTTTGCTAGTTTTGTTTACTTTGCTTACATTGGGCGGTGAGTTGATTTCAGGTTTCGCGATCGGTTTAATCATCGGTGTAATTGTAGGTACATATTCATCTATCTACGTTGCTACAAATATNCTNCTGTTATTGAGATTATCACAAGACGATATGCTGGTTCCTGTAAAGGAAGGATCAGATCAGATAGATCANTTTGATAACTAAAATAAGAACTTCCTGGTCAAAGAGCAGAACTCTCTGAGACATTTTGGATTTCCTGCAACTATATTCCCAGCGCTAAAATTTTCTGCTCCTCCGCTAAAATCTGCGCAAAGCCCTCCCGCTTCCCTTACAAGGACNATACCTGCAGCGACTGCTGCCCTATCGCAAGTATCTCTCCAAACGCAGTCTATTTTNCCAGCAGCAACGTAAGCTAAATCAAGTGCGACGCTCCCTAAGTTATATTTTTTTACGCCAATTTCCGTTAATTTTCTTTCCAGCTGTTTCGCACCCAGAGAAATAAGTAATGGTCCAGCAACGCTTCCGTCTTTTAACTCTGCAGAGGCGCTCACTCTGATGCGCTTTCCGTTTAAAGTAGCCCCACTACCCTTGCTAGCAACGAATTCTTCTTGCCTCATGGGGTCTACGATAACTCCATGAATCAATTTGCCCTTAAAAGCACAAGCGATTGAAATAGAGAAGTGAGGAATTTGCCTCGCAAAGTTTTTGGTCCCGTCTAAGGGCGCAATCAACCACTCATAGTCATTCTTTTGAGTGTCTAAATCTNCNCGATAAAAAAGATGCTCAGGATATTTGTCCTTTAAAAATTTAGTTATTATGTTTCTAACTTCATCATTCACATTTGTAAAGATTCTATGATCGTCCCTAAAGATTTTAATTAAATCAGGTCGGTCATAGCACTTTGCAATATGCTGCGCTCCAGCTCTCGCAGCTTTGAGAGCCATGCTGGCCATAGGTTCTATCATATTTTCCCAGTATGATTTTTTGAGAGATAATAACAGAAACTTATAAGCACAGAGGTGAAAAGTCAGGGATGTCCGGAGAAAAAATGNTTGTTGATCAAAACCTCTTCCCTGGTGTCCGTGTAGTCTTGGTTGAGCCCAGCCACCCNGGAAATATAGGAGCTTCCGCAAGNGCNATGAAAAATATGGGTCTCGAGGAACTGGTTTTGGTTAAGCCACTCGTCTTTCCTTCGTCACAAGCTGATGCTCGCGCGGGCAATGCGAGAGATGTTCTTAGTTCAGCGGAGGTCGTTTCTTCAGTAGATAAGGCGCTTAAGGATAGCCAACTTATAATAGGCACCTCTGCAAGAAGCAGACGCATTCCTTGGCCAAACCTATCCCCTAAAGAATGTGCTGAGCGGGTCGCAAAATCCTTCGCTATGGGCGAGACCGTCAGTCTGGTTTTTGGTCGCGAATCAAAGGGTTTGACGAACGATGAGCTGCAAAAATGTCACTTCCATGTAAACATCCCGACAGGGGTAAAATATAGTTCATTGAATTTGGGTATGGCGGTTCAGGTGATTTGTTACGAAATTTTTCAAGCCATGACAGATAATGACGAAAATGCATCAGAGGGATGGGACATCCCTAAGGCGACAGCAAGCTCGGTTGAGCGTTTTTTTTCCCATTTAGAGTCAACCCTTATCGATCTTGATTTTCACGACCCTGAAAATCCGCGGCAACTGATGACTCGGCTACGTAGGCTTTTTAATCGGGTCCGAATGGACAAAATGGAAGTAAATATTCTCAGGGGGTTCTTAAGTAAAATCAATCAGTTAAATAAAAAAAAGAAAAGATTGTGAACCGCTTCCATTAAGAGCCGTCCAGTTTTTATACATCGCTCAAATAGTTGACAAAATTGGTCAGGTATTGCACCATTGTCGGCATTAATGGACTTCAAACTGTTAGGCGACAGAAAACTTAGTGAAAGGTAGGAGAGTTCTTTGAATCTTACTGCGAAAAGTAGGTATGCCGTGACGGCCATGCTTGACTTGGCGGCTCAGAATAAAGAGAAACCCGTCTCGTTAGCCGACATATCTCGAAGACAAGAAATCAGCTTATCTTACCTAGAACAGTTATTTGCGAAGCTCAGAAAAAACGGACTTGTGAAAAGTATAAAAGGTCCTGGAGGAGGATACCTCCTCGCCCGAGCTGCTAACGAAGTATCCGTCGCCGACATTGTTGATTCAGTTGATGAGAACGTTGATGTCACGCGTTGTTCTGGTAAGGGNAACTGTCAAAGGGGAGCAGTCTGTCTGACACATGAATTATGGTCAGAATTTAGCGATGAGATCCGCAATTATCTTTCGGGAATAAACTTAGAGAACCTTAAAGGTAGAGAACACGTAAAACGAGTCATAATNAGACAGGAGACTAAGCGGGAACCTGAAGTGGTTTTTTAGGCTTCACGCTTAACGTTTTAGTGAGGAAAGGTATGAAAGCAACGATATATTTCGACTACGCAAGCACCACTCCAGTTGATCCTAGAGTGGCGAAAAAAATGAGCGAATGTCTGTCAACCGAAGGAAAATTTGGTAATCCTGCGAGCAGATCTCATAAATACGGTTGGGAGGCAGAGGAAGCGATAGAGGTTGCGCGACGGCAGGTCGCTGAATTANTAGGGAGTGATCCAAGAGAGATTGTATGGACCTCGGGGGCTACTGAATCCGATAATCTAGCGATCAAAGGAGTAGCTCATTTTTACAAGTCCAGAGGTAAACACATTGTTACCTCNAAAATTGAACACAAGGCTGTTCTCGATACTTGTCGACATCTGGAGAGAGAGGGATTCGAAGTTACTTACCTTGAACCAGCTCAAGATGGATTAATTTCTCCAGAAGAAGTTAGATCAGCCATTCGTGAGGACACAACAATCGTTAGTATAATGCATGCCAATAACGAAATTGGTGTGATTAATGATATTGCAGCAATCGGTNAGATATGCAGGGAGCTTGGTGTTTTTTATCATGTTGACGCTGCNCAAAGCGCNGGNAAGATAGAAGTAGATGTGGAGGCTATGAAAATCGACCTTATGTCTCTTTCGGCCCANAAGATGTATGGGCCGAAAGGGGTCGGCGCGCTCTATGTTAGACGAAAGCCCAGAGTTCGGCTTGAAGCGCAGATGCATGGCGGTGGCCATGAACGGGGCATGAGATCTGGAACATTACCAACCCACCAACTAGTTGGTATGGGTGAGGCTTGCCGGATCGCAAAAGCGGAGATGGAAGAGGAGCAAGCCAGGTTACTCAAACTGAGGAAACGGCTCTGGAACGGCCTCAAAGATTTAGAAGAAGTTTACGTCTCTGGAGATATGGAACAACGACTGCCAGGCTTGATAAATATGAGCTTCAACTATGTTGAGGGAGAGTCGTTAATAATGTCTCTCCCAGATTTGGCCATCTCATCCGGGTCAGCTTGCACATCGGCCAGTTTAGAGCCCTCATACGTTCTTAGAGCTCTGGGCCTCAATGACGAGTTAGCCCATAGCTCTCTTCGATTCTCAGTCGGTAGATTCACTGATGAGTCGGATGTTGATCAGGCCATTGAGAGTGTCAAAAAAGCGGTAGAAAAACTCAGGGATTTATCGCCACTATGGGATATGTATAAAGACGGCATTGATATGGATAAAGTCCAGTGGTCAGGACACTAGGAGGTAAACATGGCGTATAGTGATAAGGTTCTCGATCATTACGAGAACCCAAGAAACGTGGGGAAGATGGACGATAAACATGCAGACGTTGGCACGGGAATGGTGGGCGCACCCGCCTGCGGAGACGTCATGAGGTTACAAATTAAAGTCCGTGCAGACGGAGTAATAGAAGATGCAAAGTTCAAAACCTATGGATGTGGGAGCGCCATTGCATCGAGCTCGCTTTTAACCGAATGGGTAAAAGGGAAAACGCTGGACGAAGCTGAGCATATAAAAAATGTCGAAATAGCAGAAGAGTTATCGCTTCCTCCGGTCAAGATTCACTGTTCCGTCCTAGCTGAAGATGCTATTAAAGCAGCGATAGAGGATTACAAAGGAAAGCAGAATTTCGGTTAACTGCGAAAAGGCAAAAGCGGAGTTTCGTGATGTCAGTAAGTGTAACGAGTGAGGCAGCAACACACATCGAAAGNTACCTTCGAAAGAGNGGGGCTGGGCTTGGAATAAGACTCGCCGTCAAGACGACGGGTTGCTCAGGGCTAACCTACGTTTTGGAACCCGTTGATGAACTAAGGGCAGAAGACTTGAAATTTTCGTCAAGAGGCGTAGACGTCTACGTCGATCCGAAATCCCTAATCTATGTTGACGGTACGGAAATGGATTACGTTAAACGTGGTTTGAGCGAAGGTTTTGAGTTCAAAAACCCAAACGTTCAGGGAGAGTGTGGGTGTGGAGAAAGTTTTACTGTTTGACTGGACTAAAATAGATCATTGGATACGACGTGCTTTTTGGAAAGAATTACTTCGAGATTTTTCACTTTACTCAGTCATATGACGTCGATCAAAAAGACCTCCTGAAACGTTATCTGGATCTTCAGCGAGAGTTTCATCCGGATAAATACATTGCAAGCTCAGACGCTGAAAAACGCATTAANATGCAGTGGGTTGCGGAGATAAACCTAGCTTTTGAAACACTTTCTGATGATTTGCTTAGGTCAATCTACCTTCTGAAACTTAGTGGGCACGACTTGGAAGAAAACCCAAAACTAGACAATAGGGTCCTGTTAAAACAAATAGAGCTTCGGGAACACTTAGAAGAGATAAAACTTGGCCCTTGTTATGAATTAGCTCTTATAGAATTTAAAAAAGAAAGAGAGAAAGAGTTAGATTCATTAAAATCTCGTCTCAAAGAAGCTTTTTCAATCGGCAAAAGCGAAGCGATTAAAAATCTCATATACGAACAACAATTTTTAACGAAATTGATTGGAGAGGTAGAACTTTTCAGCCAAAGCTTGATGGGAATAGATTAATGGCGCTGTTGCAGATAACCGAACCAGGATTGGCTNNAGAGCCCCACTCGAGAAAGTTATCNGTCGGGATAGATCTTGGAACTACAAACTCAATAGTAGCTGGTATTAGAGAGGGGAAAGCTTTTGCGCTACCAGACCTTGACGGGAATTGTTTGGTCCCGTCAGTGGTTAATTATTCTGAAACTTCAGTTCTCGTAGGCCAGAAAGCGGTTGAAAGGTCTCTCAATGATGCATCGAACACGATTACCTCAGTGAAACGACTTATGGGTAGAGCCCTAACCGACCCAGTTATTCGAGAAGGAAAACTCCCCTACGAATTTTTGAATGAATCAGAAAAAGTGCCGCGTATAAAAACCGCTAAAGGTCTAGTCACGCCAACTGAAGTCTCTTCAGAGATAATAAAAACGCTTTTAGAAAGAGCAAGGGCAACGTTTGAGGACGAGGTAGATGGTGCAGTTATAACTGTCCCAGCCCACTTTGACGATTCGCAACGCCAGGCGACGAATGATGCGGCAAAGCTAGCTGGCCTGAATGTTTTGAGACTTATCAATGAGCCGACCGCTGCGGCCCTAGCTTACGGATTGGACTCTGGGCAGGAAGGTACTGTTGTAGTTTACGACTTNGGCGGTGGAACNTTTGACGTCTCGTTGTTGCGAATGGAGAAAGGAATCTTTCGAGTGCTTGCAACAGGTGGAGATGTCTCTTTAGGCGGTGATGATTTTGATTGGGTAATATGCCAATGGATTATTGATTCCTTTGAAATTGAGGACACGATCTCATCGGATGAACGACGAGCGGTCTTACTTGAAGCTAAGGCAGCAAAGGAAAAGTTGGCTAATTCTGAATACGAAGAGCTTCGCTTGGAATTGCAAGGGGTAGACCGCCAAATTACGCTGACTAAGGGNATCCTCGAGAGACTCTGNGCACCTTTAGTAGAAAACACCCTTGATATATGTAAGGGGGTCGTGAATGACGCAAAGATAAACATTCAAGATATCGATGCAATTGTTTTAGTGGGTGGCAGCACGAGAAGCCCCATGGTGCAGAAGGCAACAGAATTATTCTTTGGCAAGAAGCCTCTTTTTGACATCGATCCTGAGAAAGTAGTAGCCATTGGAGCGGCCATTCAAGCAGATCTGTTAGTCGGGAACAAAACTGATTCTGAAGTTTTGCTTCTTGACGTCCTGCCTCTTTCTCTCGGGTTAGAGATGATGGGAGGACTTTCTGAAAAAATTTTGTCTCGGAATACTCCCATCCCAGCCAGTCAACTAAGAGAGTTCACCACCCAGAAAGATGGGCAAACGTCAATGAAGATTCATGTAGTTCAAGGTGAAAGAGATTTGGCATCAGACTGTAGATCACTTGCTGAGTTCGATCTCAAAGGCATTCCCCCCAAGGTTGCTGGCGCAGCGAGAGTTCAGGTTATGTTTGAAGTCGACGCCGATGGGCTTTTATCGGTCTCAGCTAGAGAAGTAACCTCTTCTGTTAAAGCAAGCGTTGAGGTTAAACCCACTTATGGATTAACTGAGGAAGAGATAACTCAAATGCTGGCCGCGTCTTTCGAGATGGCGGAAGAGGATGCGAACGCTCGAATGTTAGCAGAAGCTAGAGTAGAGGCCGCTCGTGTTGTGGAAGCGCTCGAAAGCGCCTTAGAGAAAGACGGACATATTCTCAACAAAGAGGNAGCAGAGTCTTTGAAACTTGGTTTNGANAAGCTGAAAGATATTTCAGCGANTGGGAATTATAGAGAAATAAACACNGGAATTGATCTGTTGGGTAAAGCGAGCGAGGAGTTCGCGGCGTTACGNATGGACATGGCCATCAANAAAGCTCTTGCTGGACAGAAAGTTACGGAAATNGAAAAAGACTTGTAAGGAAAAATTTTTTGCCTAGGTTAATCTTTTTGCCAAATGAGGAACGATGCAAAGACGGTGCTGTTATAGAGGCGCCCGCAGGCGCGAATTTGATCGATGTAGCTATGGAGAACGGTATTGACATTGAGCATGCCTGCGAAATGTCATGTGCCTGCACGACGTGCCATGTGATCATCAGGAAGAATTTCAAATCTCTTGAGCCATCGAGCGAAACAGAAGATGATTTGCTAGATAAGGCTTGGGGCTTGGAGCCGGACTCGAGGCTCTCGTGTCAAGTTTTGGTCGGCAACGATGATTTAGTTATTGAAATTCCAAAGTATACTATCAACCAGGTTTCTGAAAACCATTAGGAAACTTTTATGCGTTGGATTGACACCAATGATATTGCTTTAGATCTTCTGGAAAATTTTCCCGAAGTGGATCCTCTCTCGATTCGGTTTACTGACCTTAGAGCATGGGTTGTTAATCTCCCCAATTTTGACGACGACCCTAACAAATGCAACGAGAGGATACTAGAAGCAATTCAAATGGCTTGGATTGAAGAATCTGACTAGCGTTGAAATTCTCGCCGCGTATAATTCTTGGCTTAAAAACCTACAAATCCTTGGAGAAATTTTATGGCATCAGAACAGACTNTTTCGATAATAAAGCCAGACGCAGTGCGGAAAAATAAAATTGGAGAGATCGTTGCTCGGTTCGAATCGGCGGGCTTAAAGATAGTAGCAGCTCGTTTAGAGCAACTCTCCTCATCTGCGGCGGAGGGTTTTTACGCCGAACATCAAGGAAAACCTTTTTTTGATGCATTAATTACATTTATGACCTCGGGGCCGTGCTTATTGCAAGTGCTTGAGGGTGAAAACGCAATAAACCTAAATAGAGACTTGATGGGGGCTACAAACCCTAAAGAAGCAAGCGAGGGAACTATTCGTAGGGATTTTGCGGAAAGCATTGACGCTAATGCCGTTCATGGTTCGGACTCTGCTGCTGCTGCGAAAAGAGAAATAGAGTTCTTCTTTCAGGCTGAGGAGATTTGCAGCTCGTGATAGACGCGAGTTTGTCTTTTCAGAAGGCTAATTTTCTGAGTTATACCGAAATAGATTGGATACAACTCCTAGATAAGTGCGGCTATAAAAAATTTCATGCTGCGCAAATCATGAAGTGGATTCACCACCGATTTATAAATGATTTCTCTGAGATGTCAGATATCGGTAAGAATCTGAGAAATCACTTATCTATGATAGGCAACCTAAAAGAGCCCAAAGTNAAAGGGGAATTTGTTTCGAGAGATGGGACGAGAAAGTGGCTGATAGAGTCCTTTTCTGGGAAGTTATTTGAGTTGGTATATATCCCCGAAAGAAGTCGAGGCACCCTTTGCGTCTCTTCACAGGTTGGTTGTGCACTTAAATGCGACTTTTGCTCTACTGGGAAGCTCGGTTTCAGTAATAACCTGACTGCAGCGGAAATTGTAGGTCAGATTAGGATTGCAATTCGTAGGCTTTCTGAAGTCTATCCTAAAAATAAGAAAAGAAATATTTCGAATATTGTTTTTATGGGCATGGGCGAACCGCTTTTGAACCTGCCTAATGTTCTGCCAGCGTTGAACATCATTAGATCGGATTTAGGTTATGGAATAAGTAAGAGAAGAGTAACGGTCTCTACATCTGGNATCGTCCCTGCTATAAGTGTTTTGGCAGATAAGGCAGATGTNTCTCTCGCTGTGTCCCTGCACGCTCCGAATGATCGGCTGAGAGAAAGTCTAATGCCATTGAANAAGAAGTANCCGATTTCGCTTCTTTTGGATGCCTGTCGTAGGTATGTAGAGAAATCTCCGAAAAGGCAAGAGATCTTTGTAGAGTATACCTTGCTCAAAGGAGTAAACGACGGTTACGAGCACGCAAAGGAATTGTCTCTTATTCTCAAGGGGCTGAGTTGTAAGATAAATTTAATCCCATTTAACCCGATCTCAGGCTCCACTTTTAAGCAGCCTTCCGTGCGCCGCGTTCGAGAATTCCAATCCACCTTGGTTAAAAACGGTTATTCTGTTACTGTTCGAACTACTAGGGGCAATGATATCGCAGCTGCTTGTGGCCAATTAGCTGGGCGCTTGGTTGACCAAACAACTAGTAGGCCGAAACATAAAGAGATTAAGTTGGAAAATATATAGATCTCGACGTATAGCTCCGGCCCCAACTAAGAAATGCTTATTTAAGATCCAGCGGCATGTGTTTTATTATCTACTGCAGTAACATCTCTCCTAATCATTCATCTTCAGAGAGTGAGTCATACAAAAAATGTCGAAAAAAAAAGAAGACGAGATCACCGGAGACGTTGATTCTAGCCCTGAGCAAATTCACGAAGAGGATTTAGGCGCAAAAAACGTCTCGAAGCTTTTGGTTGAAGCGAGACAATCCTTGAATCTCTCCCAAAAAGAAATTGCTGATCAACTGTATTTAACTAAAACCCTGATTCAACAATTAGAGGAAGGAGAATTTGGAGAGCTCTCTACAAAAGCTTTCGTAAAAGGATACTTGAGATCTTATGCTCGTGTTGTAGGGTTATCTGGTGACGATCTTATCCAAAGATTCGAGGACGAGCAAAAAGATAAGACATCAACTATAGAACCTAAGTTGCCATTAGCTAAAAATACAGATAATGCCTCATTATCAATTACCGGTCCTGTGTCAAAGATAGCAGCTTCAGGCATCAGTGCTCTTGTTTTAGTAGGTATTTTAATTTGGGTTGCGGTTAAAGACTCGAGCAACTCTGAGGAATTAAGGCCTCCTTTGACAATTACTAACAAGGATCAAAGCGAAGAAGAGATCAGGGAAACCAGCTTGAGTGATCTTGAGGAAGGGCGGAAACTAAATTTAAGTAAGTTGGACTCAGATGTTCAAAAAAATCAAAGCTCTGTTAAAGAAAACGCAGATATAGAAAAGAATTACGCTTCAGAATTAGAAATAAAGGAGTCAAAATTAGAAGAATCCGAATTAGAAAAAAGCTCAGAAGAGGAAAAAATAGAGCAAGCTTTTGAAGAAGAGTCTGGGATGAATGATGTTGCGCCTAAAATTAGCGAGCTCGTGGAGTTCGAGAGAATAGTGTTTGAAGATAAAAGCTCCATCTTCGTCACGACAAATGGCCAAGATGAATTGAAGATGGTTTTCAGGGACGAGTGCTGGACTGAGGTAGATGAAGATAGGTTAGGTCGTATATATAATGATCTCAATGTCGCTGGTGATGAATTGACAATAATAGGGCAGAGTCCTTTTAGGGTGCTACTAGGGAAGGCACGGTCGGTAGACATCATTTATAATGGCGAGATGGTGGACCTCGAGCCTTATATTGCTCAGGATCAAACAGCCAAAATAAGATTCACAGACTGATCCATCGGGTAGGGTTTTTCAAAAAATGAAAATTCAAGCCGTAAGAGGAATGCAAGATTTATTGCCCGNAAAAAAAGCAATATTTCAGCTAATAGATGAAACCGCTCGCAGCGCGTTGCAAAGTTATGGATACCAAGAGATTGGATTGCCTATAATTGAGCAAACGGGTCTCTTCGAGAGACTTGTCGGAGCGGCCACTGACATCGTCGAGAAAGAAATGTACACCTTTCAAGATAGGAACGGTGAGAGTATCACCCTCAGACCCGAGGGGACTGCGGGATGTGCCAGATTTGCTGAGCAACATGGACTTCTTTTTAATCAAATTCAGCGATTCTGGTACCAAGGACCAATGTTTCGTTATGAAAGGCCTCAGAAGGGGCGTTACAGGCAATTCGAACAACTTGGAGCAGAGTGTTTTGGAATTGCCACGCCGGATATAGATGCCGAAATCATTCTTCTAAACGCACGTCTTTTCAGACTCCTCGGTTTGAGCGGCGATATAACACTTGAATTAAATAGCCTTGGCAATGGAGAAAGTAGAAAAAGTTTCAAATATGATTTGGTTGAGTATTTAACAAAATATAAAAACGATCTTGATATCGATAGTCAGCGAAGGTTGACGTCTAATCCATTGCGTATCTTGGATAGTAAAGATTCAACTACTCAAAGTATAATGGAAGAAGCACCAAGGTTATTGGACTATTTAGATAGGGATTCAAGAGCTCATTTTGAAGACTTAAAAACCACGCTCAGTGAATGTGGTTTGAGTTTCGTATTAAACCCAAAGATTGTTAGAGGCCTTGATTATTATAATAAGACAGTTTTTGAATGGACTACTAACCTTCTGGGCGCCCAGGCTACTGTGTCTGGCGGAGGCCGCTACGATGGCTTAGTAAATCAATTGGGCGGACGCGAGACACCAGGCGTTGGATTTGCTGTGGGTTTGGATCGATTAGCACTTTTATTAGAGCGGAAATCGCATGAGTTTAAAAAACCAGATATTTACTTTGTTTCGCCTCAATTGGAGCACAGGAGCCTGGTTCTTCGACTGGCTGAAAAACTAAAAGATAAGATTCCAACTCTCTCCATTATGGTTCATTGTGGAGAGAGCAAAATGAAGGCNCAGATGAAAAAAGCGGATAGTTCCGGCGCGCGAGTCGCGTTGATTATAGGAGAGCAGGAATTTTCTGAGGAGAAAGTAAGCATTAAATTTCTAAGAGAGACCACGGAACAAGTCACTATTCGACAATCGGAGTTAACGGAAGTTTGTTCGAAATATTTTTGTAAGGAGGATGCTTTTGGTTGAGTCAGATGAGGAGCAGTTAGAGGTTCTCAAGAATTGGTGGAAAGAAAACGGTCAATCAATCGTTATTGCTATAGCTTTAGGATTTTTAGGAATTTTCGGGTTTCAAGCATGGAATGAAAAGGTCAAGAATACCGCCGAAAATGCGTCGGCGATTTATCAACAGATTCTTGATCTAAATGCGCAAGAGATAAAGGAAAAAGATGAAGCGATTTTTGATTTGGGTAGAAAATTAAAAGATGATTATGGAAATAGCATTTATGCTGTTTTGGCTTCTTTAGTCATTTCGAAAAAGTATATTGAATCGAATAATTTTGAGTCAGGAATAGACCAATTGCGATGGGCGCTTGATCANGACCATNGTGATTCTTTAGAGGACCTTATTAGAGTTCGNCTTGCTAGANTGCTTGCNTCATCAAACANGTCNGATGANGCTTTTTCGATCNTAGAAAATCANGAGCCNCAGGCAGCTCATTTATCAATTTTTGAAGAAACTAAGGGCGATNTNTTTTTTCAGGTTGGGAATTTGGCATCAGCAAGAGAGGCTTATCAAAAGGCTATTGCGAACAAGAGAGATGATCAATCNTTGGCTTTGNTNGAGCTGAAATTAGCAGATATNCCGTTACANAAAAATTTAACAGATNGTGTCGATCAGNTCAGTNNTGAAGCTGAAGGCANTGATTAATTATGNNAAGAATGCGTAGAGTAATTAGTTCGGCGATGGTNATAGTTNTTGTCTCNGGTTGCTCGTGGTTTGNNGANGAAAANGAGCCNGTAGAAATTAANCCAAATCCATTGCCNAAGATAAANCCAGAAGNCTNTATAANTACAGTTTGGAGNAAAAAAATTGGACAGGGTGNGGGCGAAAANNCNCTACGCATTNAACCGAAGATTCAGGGAAAACGCGTCATCAGTGCGTCTCCCGATGGCAAGGTGAAATCGNATTTTGCTGATTCAGGAAAAGAAATATGGACAGTCGATATTAAGGATATTTTTGAAGAACAGAATTTTTCAAGCGAGNTATCAGGGAATTNAGATGTCTTAACNGGTGGAGTNGAAGCTAANTCAGAATATGTCTTTGTATGTTCTGCCTCTGGCCATTTATTTGCCTTGAATCAAATTGACGGCTCCTTTGCTTGGAAAGCCGCTATAAGTAGTGAAAGCCTATCGCCGCCCAAAGTAGATAATGATCTAGTTGTTGTCCAGACCATTGATGGAAAAGTTGCAGGATATGACGTTAGCGATGGGAGAAGAAGCTGGGAGTACGTAGCAAAGATTCCACCTCTCACTTTAAGAGGGACCTCAAGCCCAATGTTCTACGATGATATCATTATTGCTGGGTTCTCAAATGGGAGAGTAGCCTTCATAACCAGAGATGATGGCCTAGCAGCTTATGAACAGATTATTGGCGTTCCCGAGGGTGTCTCTGATTTAGAAAAACTGGTTGACCTTGATGGTGAGATGGCTGTTGAAAACAACGTTCTATATGTATCTGGGTATCAGGGAAGACTCANTGCAATCGACTTGAGAGCTGGCGAGATTCTGTGGGAGAAGGAAGCTTCGAGTTTGGTCGGGGTGAGCTTTGGTTTCGGGAATGTGTATCTAGTCTCTGCCGATGGCAAAGTGATCGCATATAACAGCGCTAACGGTCGCGAGGTATGGAGAGTAGAAGCTCTTCTCAATAGGCAGTTAAATGCTCCGTTAGTGATAGGGAGCTATTTGGCGTTTACTGANTTCGAAGGTTACCTGCATCTCTTGGCTCAGTCAGATGGACGTTTTATAGCAAGAAAGAAAGTAGATAGTCGTGGAGTTGGTGCGCGGCTCGTTCAACAGCGAGGCCGAATTTACGCATTGGGCAACAGNGGCAGTCTTTCTGTCCTAGAAATACGGTAGNTTCTGAAAAATGCTTCCTGTTATCGCTCTGGTTGGGCGACCAAATGTTGGGAAATCGACCCTATTTAACAAACTTACCCGGACTCGAGATGCCCTAGTTGCAAGTTATCCGGGTCTTACCCGGGACAGACAGTATGGGAAGGGTTCAATTGACGATTTCCACTTTTTGGTTATCGACACAGGTGGAATTGCAGGGTCGCAACAAGCGATTGATGCCTCTTTAGTTTCCCAAGTTAAAAAAGCCATTGATGAGGCCGATCTTATATTTTTTCTTGTCGATTCTAATGAGGGAAGAATTTCAGGTGATGAAAATATAGTAGGCATGCTCCGTCAAAATGGAGCNGCGNTTTTGCTTGTCGCAAATAAAATCGATGGACAAGATCCTGATTACGTTTCAGGAGAATTCTCTGCCCTTGGTCTTGGTGAGCCGATCAAAATCTCTGCAAAGAGCGGGAAAGGAGTTAAATCATTATTACTTGATAATNCCATTCCTTTTTTTGCNGAAAAAAAAATTGATTATAGCCCNCAAAATTTCCAATCAAAAATCAAGGTAGCAGTGGTTGGTCGGCCAAATGTGGGAAAGTCAACTTTAGTAAATAGAATACTAGGTGAAGAAAGAGTTATTGTTTTTGATGAGGGAGGNACTACTCGAGATAGCATATATATTCCTTTTGATCGCGATGGTTACGAATACGTCTTAATTGACACTGCAGGCGTTAGACGCCGTGGCAAGACCTCTGAGACTATCGAAAAGTTTTCAGTCTTAAAGACCCTTGAGGCTATCAGTGATGCAAATGTCATAATCTTGATGATTGATGCTCGGACCGGTCTTGTAGAACAAGATCTGCATCTTCTTGATCACGTCCTTAGAGAAGGTCGGGGGATAGTCTTAGCAATTAATAAATGGGATGGAATGTCCATAGAGANGAAGGAAGATGTTCGTAGCCAGATTGACCGACGTCTCGGTTTTATAAAGTACGCAAAGATACATTTTATTTCTGCGCTTCACGGGTCGAGTGTTGGCGGGTTATTTGCATCTATAAATCAAGCGTATAACTCGGCAAACGTAAAAGTGTCTACCCCGATGCTCAATGAAATACTGAGAAGAGCGACTTTCGAGCATCAACCACCATCAGTAAATAGGAGACGTATAAAACTTCGATACGCTCACTTGGGTGGAAGTAATCCGCCCAGAATAGTTATTCACGGTAATCAAACTGAAGAGGTATCTGAAGCCTACAAAAAATATCTGAAAAGATTTTTTATTGATAAGTTAGATCTCAGGGGCACACCAGTCCATTTAGAATTCCGAACTTCGAATAACCCTTATAAGGGTAAGAAAAACCCCTTAACGAANCGTCAAAAGTTAAGGAGAAAACGAATGATGGACCACGTGAAAAAAAACAAGAGACGGTCATGACCTTCAAGAAAATTATTTTGTATTATCAAGGAAATTCCTAGGGTTTATTCGTACGTTATTCAGACTCACCGCCCAGTGCAAGTGCGCACCGGTAACTCTCCCAGTCATGCCGACCTCTCCTATTTTTACACCTTTTTTTATCTTCTCAGATTGAGCCACGGTAATTTTGCTGAGATGGCAATACATTGTGATTAAGCCCTGGCCGTGGTCTAGGAGCACAGTCTTTCCGTTAAAGAAGTAATTCCCAGTCATTGCCACAATCCCGGCGGAGGGTGCGAAGACGCTCGTTCCTTGCACAGCGGCTATGTCAATTCCGCTATGAGGTGATCTCGCTTGTCCGTTCAGATATCTTTTTAATCCAAACTCGCTCGATACGAACCCATCTGACGGTATCGAAAAATTCAAGTCGATATCCTTTTTTAATCGAAAATTTTTAAAGATTTCATTCATCTCTCGTTTCTCCCGAAAGATTCTGTCTAGGTCTCTTTTAGGGGGGGTAACGTGATTTTTATTTTTGATCGTCAAATGCTGGGTGGGGTAGGTCTTTGGCTTAATATAAAAAATAAAATTACCAACTTGCGTCTCGATTTGATATTCCCCAGGTTTTTTTTGCAAGCCAATGCCCAAGAGAGCTAAATTGCGGTTGTCTTCGCGTAGAACCATGACATCTTTATTCTCGAATTTCGCCCATTCTGAACTTCCGATGTCGAGCACTGCTAAGCCTCCAGGGAACGGCGAGTTCTCAGGCATCGCGGCTACACTGCAGAAAAAGATTTGAAGGATTAAAAGAAGGTATGCTCTCATTTTTTCTTTTTAGCAACGACTTGAGCTACCAAGTCCCCATTTGAAAGTCTTATTCCAAGGTTTTCGCCTTCATTTATTTCGTCTGAATTGCGAATAATTTTTCCGCTAGTTTGTTTAGAAACTATCGCATAGCCGCGTTTAAGGGTAGCTAATGGGCTCAAGGCTTCCAACTGAGAACTCTTCTCACTAAGACTTGCTTGTCGATTTTTCATTAACGTAGCGTGATTTTGAGTCATTAGCCTTGAGAGCTGCTTGACTCGATCGTTAACTTGCTGAATTTTTTGTATCGGTGATTGGATTTTCCTTTCCGCTAATTTTGATTTTTTTATCCCTAATAAATTAATTACTCGAGACAAAATACGCCGTTCCAGGTCGTCTAGTCTCTGAGCCAATTCGTTTAATCGGCTGTTTGGATGTCTAATTCGACGAATGAGATGAGCCAATTCATTTTTGCGAGAGTCTATGACCCTGCGAGCAGCTCGGATTAAACGATCGTTTGTTTCCGAAAGGTCGTTTTTCATTATATTGGCGTCTGGGGTGATTTGTTCGGCTGCTGAAGATGGCGTTGGTGCCCGAAGGTCAGCTACAAAATCGGATATGGTGAAGTCCGACTCGTGACCGACAGCACTAACTACAGGGATCCTACTATTGAAAATTGCTTTTGCTACGGGTTCTGTATTAAACGCCCAAAGATCTTCCAAGGAGCCCCCACCCCGAGACAAAAGAATTAGATCATATGAAGACTTTTCTTTATTCGCGGTTTTGATTGCGTCGACGATCTGAGAGACTGCCTCTTCGCCTTGAACTTGAGTTGGGATTACTGTCATGCCCAATGCGGGAAACCTGCGATAAATCACTGAGAATATATCTTTTATGGCTGCTCCTGTTGGTGACGTGATGATCGCTATTTTATTTGGTAATTTTGGGATTGTTTTCTTTCTCTGTTGGTCAAAAAACCCCTCTTTTTGAAGAGAAGCCTTAAGCCTTTCAAAAGAGCGTCTTAATTCTCCGTCCCCAGAAACCTCAAGAGAACTAGTGATAATTTGGAAATCGCCTCTTCCCTCGTAAAGGGTTACTTTTCCGTATAGCACCACTTGTTGACCGTTTTTTGGTTCAAAGGGTACTGAACGATTCTGATTTCTAAACATAGCGCACTTGATCTGAGCGTTTTCATCTTTAAGCGTGAAATACCAATGGCCTGAGGAGGGTCTAGAAAAATTAGAGATCTCTCCCTCCACATAAATTAAAGAGAACTCTTTCTCAAGAAGACTTTTAACCGTCTTGTTAAGCTCAGAAATAGAGAGTATTTCTCGATTTGAGGATTTCATTGGGATAATCATAACCGAAAGACAGGAATTTTCAGAACCCGGTCAGGTATAATGAGCGACTTTCTAAAGGCAAAAAACGTGGATTTACAAAAACATAAAATTTTAGTCCTTGACTTTGGATCTCAATACACTCAATTAATTGCTCGAAAGTTAAGAGAAATAGGCATCTACTGCGAAATCTATTCCCACGATGTTACGAAGCAAGAGTTCGAGGTATTTGCCCCTAAGGGTGTTATTCTGTCGGGTGGTCCAGATTCGGCGACAGCGGAGAACGGATTAGATATTCCCGAGTTTTTGTTCACATCCGAGGTTCCTTTGCTAGGAATTTGTTATGGAATGCAGGCCATGGCAAAACAATTGGGCGGTGAGGTAATCAAATCATCACAAAAAGAATTTGGCTTCGCCGAGGTTGAAATTCACGCTGAGTCCAAGCTCCTCGATTCGATTTTAGATTCTGATAAAAATGAAAGATCTCTTGAGGTTTGGATGAGTCATGGAGATAGAGTTATATCAGTTCCCTCGGGGTTTAAAGCAATTGGGAGTTCAAAGAACTCCTCGATAGCAATGATGGCCAATGAAGAGAAAAACCTTTTTGGTTTGCAATTTCATCCCGAGGTTCACCATACCAAGCAAGGTAAAGCCATTCTTGAGAGATTTGTTAAGGCAATTTGTGCTTGTGAAACGCTTTGGAACCCGACCAACATAGTAGACGATTTGGTTAGGAGCGTAAGAGAGCAAGTAGCCGGACAAAAAGTTCTATTGGGTCTATCAGGAGGTGTGGACTCTTCAGTGGTAGCAGCCCTTTTAGCTAAGTCGATTGGAGATCAGTTGATATGTGTCTTTGTCAATAATGGCCTTTTAAGACTCGATGAGGTTGAGCAGGTAAGGAAAATGGTAACAACAGGTTTCGGTTCCGGCGCCTCTTTTGAATTTCGAATCGTGGATGCTGAAAAAGTTTTTTTGGATCGTCTAGCTGGGGTTCATGACCCCGAAAAAAAACGAAAGCTAATCGGCAATACTTTTATTGAGGTTTTTGAAAAAGAAGCAAAAGGGTTGCTTGGTATTCAATTCCTAGCTCAAGGTACTATTTATCCTGATGTCATAGAGTCGGCAGCGGGCAAAGGCGGAAAGGCACATGTTATAAAATCCCATCATAATGTAGGTGGGCTTCCGACCAACATGAGCTTCAAACTGATTGAGCCACTTCGTCAATTATTTAAGGACGAAGTCCGAGAACTTGGACGACAGCTTGGACTGCCGCCAACCATCATAGATAGGCACCCTTTTCCTGGGCCTGGTTTAGCTGTAAGAGTTTTAGGTGAGGTCAAGGAGCAATTTCTTTCTGTGCTCCGCAAAGCCGACAAAATTTTTATAGATGAATTACATAACTATGGGCTATACGAGAAGGTAAGTCAGGCGTTCGTCGTTTTTCTTCCAGTCAAGAGTGTTGGAGTAGTCGGTGACTCTCGTCGATACGATTACGTTGTAAGTTTGCGGGCGGTAGAGACTGTTGATTTTATGACTGCAACTTGGGCTCGGCTTCCGTATGAATTTCTGGACTTAGTCTCAAGAAGAATACTGAATGAGATTGAAGAAGTCTCCAGGGTTACCTTCGACATTTCAAGTAAGCCTCCTTCTACTATTGAGTGGGAGTAACCTTATCAACGCTTGCTCGTCTCATAGATTGGTGTTTTGAAAATCCTCGGTTGTTTTGGACGATAGTGATTGTTGGTGCGGTAGGCGATTCAATATTTTTCTACTGGTATTTCTAATTGCAAGGACTAAAGATTCTTTCGTAAAGGACACGCACGTACTCTGCAAGATATTCATTAAAAATAATTTTTTGTAGCACAATCATTTTTGAGTAGGAATGATAGAGATCGAAACACAAAGACTACCTCTAGAAAAATAAGGGATTGCTGATAAAGAGCGCTTAATTAAGTGAACGGGGGATGCAAGAGTATCAGAGACACTCACTAATGTGCCATACCCATACACTGATGAAGATGCTGAGTATTGGTTAGATAGTGTTAAGGCAAGCGAATTCAAACATAGTATTTTTCAAAATAGCGTTTTGATAGGTGGAATTGATCTAATTCCTGAAGTAGGCGATTCGTGCGAACTCGGTTTTTGGTTGGGATTTGAATATTCGGGCCAAGGTTATGCAACAAAAGCATGTAAGGCATTGCTTGATTACGCAGGAGCTAATACGTCGTTTAAAAATTTTAGAGCGAATGTTTATAAAGGAAATGTTGCCTCATCAAAAGTCTTTGAAAGAATAGGATTTAGTCAATTTGGAGAGGGAAAAGTTTTTAGCCTGGTTAAAAAAAATACCTCATGTTTAAAAGATGAGTATAGTTTTCAGAATTAAAAGGCTTTACCGCATTCAGAAACATAAATTTTTAACAGTATACTTTCTTTGAAATTCCTACTGGCAATCGGAGACCTTTATGTTTGAGATAACTTTGTTCAATACAGCACAAATTTTCGATCAGTTATTTGCTTTTGTCTGCGTATATCTTTTGACAAGTCTAAGTGCAAAAGTTCGTTTTTATGGTTTCGTAATAGGTACAATTGGATTTATCCCGGGGACCTATTTATTAGTGGTGACTAACCTTTGGTGGCTGGTAGCATGCATTCCAATATGGGTGTTTATAAATTACAAGGGGATTATCAATAATTGGAGAGAATTCAAAGCTACAGAAAATTAGGCTCAAAAGTCCTTCGATTAATTGCACCTATTTTAATTGGGAGTTTCGCTTTATTTCAACTTCAGAGTTTTTAAGGAAAACTCTCTCATTGAAAATATCTACTTTTTTCGTATATCTTTGTCGACTGGTAAGTGAGGCACTACATAATAAAAACGTTTGTTAAGAGTAATAGAAACGAAAATTAATCATTGCATAGCAATAGTGTATGAAAAAATCGTTCACAACCGAAAATTGGAGCTATCCTCCTTACAATAAAGAGAGCTTTCAGCACGTCCGAACACTTTTCTCAACGGTTAAATTAACCTCGGAAAAAGAAAATAGTAATGCTTTCGACTATAAAGAAAAAGAGATAGCAAACCTAAGATATCAAATCAAATATCCGGGCTTTGATAGCGAGCCCACCGTCCAAGATATGTTAGATAAAACACACACTGATGCATTTTTAGTCATGAAGGACGGATTAATACTTTATGAGAAATATTCGAATGGGATGAATCAAGAAAGTATTCATTTGATGAATTCAGTATCTAAATCTTTTTTAGGAATCTTAATCGGTGTGTTGATAGATGAGGGTCTTATTGACACTCAAAAACTAATTACTGAGTACCTGCCAGATTTCGAAGATACAGGTTTTTCAGGCACTACTGTGCAACAAGCGCTAAATATGACTGGATCGGTAAAATACAAAGAGGATTACCTTGAGAAAGAAACTGATTTCTGGAAAGAGTCCTCTGTGGTTGGTTGGAGACCGGCCCTAGTAAATGAAACTACCCCTAAGACTTTATATGAATATGCAAAGACATTAAAAGAAACTGAGCAAGTTAACGGTTCAAGCTTTCACTACAGAACTGTTTATACCAATATACTAGGAATGGTGGCGGAGAAGGCTGCCAATAAAAACCTCACCGTTCTGCTTCAAGAGAAGCTTTGGCAGAAAATTCGTCCTGAACAGAACGCCTACATAGTTTGTGACCAAGACAACTTTCCTTATATGGGTGCTGGAATGAGCGCCTCTGCAAGAGATCTTGCGAGATTTGGAGAGATGATAGTCAATAAGGGCATCTATAAAAATGAGAGAGTAGTTTCTGAAGATTGGATCATGAAAACGTTAGCCGGCTCTTGCGAGAGTCGGAAGCACTTTGAAGTGACGGAATACGTGCACATGATTCCGAAAGGCCATTATATGAATCAGTTTTGGGCCTCTTCAGATTCGAAAATATTGGTGTGTCTTGGAATACATGGTCAAGGTATCTATATGAATATGTCCAACAAAACAGTAGCTGTAAAATTCTCTTCACAACCCTATCCGAATGAGGGAAGATTATTCATCGAAACTTTTGCTGCTTTCGTTGCTTTATCCGAGAGCATTTAAACCTCTTCAGTCGATCGAATATTATTTAACAATTTTTTTTGAAGACATATATCAGAATTTTTTTGCGAACAATAAATGCAGTTCTTTAGACTAAAAATCCGATACAAGAATATTGTTAAGGCAACCTTTTGCCGTTCGTGTTCCGCCTTTCCGGACTATGAGTTGCCGGAATATCAAGACAGGGAATAGATTTTTTTCAATTCCTTCATAACTAGTTAAAAAAATTCAAAAAAAAANCGTTCCCAAAATGGCACGTAGTTTGCTTTCACTTATTGTGAACTAGGCTTCCTTGTGTCGACTCTGCGGATAAAATCCAAAGAGGAAATTGAAAAAAACAAATACTCGCGTGTTTTGTGCTCAACTTATTCTTTTTAGTTCAGATGCGTTTGTTTTTAAAAAGTGGTGGAAGAAAGAGTTTAAATTCTTAGAGGACGGTGTTTTAAATATTTTATGGAACTAACAATTGATCAAGTAATGCAGCAGGGAATTAACGCGCATAAACTGGGCAGATTAGATTTAGCTGAGCGTTTTTATCAAGCCATTCTCAAAATACAACCACTACACCCAGACGCTAATCATAATCTAGGCATTTTGGCGATCTCATCAAACAAGCCTGATTTAGCGCTTTCGTTTTTTAAGGAAGCGCTCAAGGGAAATTCAAAGCAGGACCAATTCTGGTATAGCTATATCGAGGCTCTAATCATTGAGAAGAAATATAGTAGGGCAAAGATAGCCGTGTTGGATGCGAAGAGAGCAGGTGTAACTGAAGAAAAACTTGATTTCTTTTCGTCAAAGTTCCCATCAGGTCTAGCGCACGACTCGCAGCGGAATCTGAAAAAAAGCAAAAGTTTTTCAAATAGAAAAAAAACGTTTAACGCAAACAAAAAGAAGAAGAAAGTTTGGTCGAGCCACTCGGAAAAATTTGGTCCGTCTAAGGAGTGTTTGGATATCTTAAATAAGTANCTAAAAAAAGGTTTATACAGGGAGGCAGAGAACTCAGCTCGANTGATTACCAAAAAATTTCCCGTTTATCCAAANGCTTGGAGCGTACTGAGCACTTTACTTCTAAAGAGAGGAGCAAGTTCTGAGGCACTAGAATTAAATCTGGAGGCTTTGAATTTCCATATAAAAAATCCTGAAACTCACCATAACTTGGGTCTCAGTTTTCAAGCAAACGGGATGTTGGAAGATGCCATGAAAAGCATGGTAAGGGCAATTGAATTGAGAAAGGAGTACCCAACTGCCCACTATAATCTCGGAAATATAGCACAAGCGCTTGGAAGGCTAGAGCATGCTGAGAAGAGTTACGCTTATGCAATAAAATTAAAACCTGACTACCATAGCGCATATTTNAATTTGGGAAACGTGAAGCAGGAACTTGAAAAATTTGATGAGGCTGAGACTTGCTACAAAAAAGCCATAAAGATTAAGCCAGACTTCGCTGATGCTTACTTTGGCTTAGGCTGCGTTTTAGAGGGGTTGGGNAAAATAAATGAAGCCGAAAAAAGTTATTTAGAGGCAATAACCTTGAAACCAGACTTTGCAGAGGCNCTTAGTAACCTAGGTTGCATTCTNTTCGAAAGAGGAAACCTGGACTCTGCTTTGAATAGTTTTGAACGAGCGNGATATTTTNAACCCGAGCTCCGAATCAACGAATTGAGGTTGAAGGTTATTAAACTAGCTATCGAACCAAAGAATCCTGCTGTTGGCCGTCGTGTTTTTGGGGTAGCCGGTGGCTCAAGATTAAATTCTGGTTCTTTGATCTCAGAAAGGCCAGTAGAAAAAGACCTCATCAGCCAGATTTATCACATGGCCTNTAGAAGTTTCGATCTCACGAAAGACGCGAGATTTGGAAAGGGCGAATGTTCAACTAATTTTCTNATGTTCGAAGAGAAGTATGAAATCATAAAAAAGGTTTCTTCCGATTTGAAAGAGATTATGCGGCATGCGGTTCAAAGTGATGTTTACGTCTACGACTCGTTTTTTAATATTATTCGGGAGGGCGGAGGCTCCCTCCCACATCACCACGTGAAATCGATCGATCAGCAATTAGGATTATCAAATCAAAAATATAGTCTTGTTTATTATCTCTNGGNAGGAGATCAAGTATGCCNNGAACCTGGCATATTAAAACTATATTCTCCNGATGAGGATATTCTTCCGCGTGACGGGATGATAGTTATNATGCCAGCTANTCGAAAACACTCTGCAGTGTACTCTGGAGACAAGGACAGAATCATGATCGGTGTAAATTTTTATAGTCTTGAATTTTAAGGGACTGTTTTAGAAAGTTTTGAGATCTTAAATGTGTAAATTAAAAGTGTCGAGTTTAAAATGCACCTGAGTATAGACNAAGCATTGATGCAAGGGATTGCTGCTCATAATAAAGGAAAATATATCGAGGCGGCTCGATTTTACCGTGGGATCTTGCAAGTTCAGCCACTTAACTCGGACGCAAATCATAATCTGGGACTTTTAGTTCTTGATCAAGGAGATGCATTTAACGCTTTGTCCTTTTTTGAAAATGCTTTGAAAGCCAACCCGACGATTGAAAAATATTGGGTTGATTACATTAAAGCTCTAATACAAGGAAAGAAATATGAACAGGCTTTAAGTGTGCTCAAAAAAGTCAGATCAAAAGGTTTATCTTCACGGCCACTTGACGCTCTAAGAGCACATTTAAATTCTTTAAGAAAAGGCGAGAGATTTTGTGATAACAAGACTGCTCGCGAAAGTTTTAGGGTAAAGCATGGAAGAAAAAACACAAGTGGAAAGAAGAAAAAACTAAAAACCGAAAAAAAGACACAAAAAAATANCGGTCTTTTTAAAAAAGAGACTCAAGGCCTAATAGATAGCTTTCAGAATAAGAAATTTGAAGAAACGGAAAGGCTCGCACGTGCCATCACAAAAAAATGGCCTAGCGATCCATTTGCCTGGAAAATTCTAGGTGCAGTTTTAGGAAAGACGGATCGAGTAGAAGAAGCGCTTAATGTAAACGCTCAAGTTGTGAACCTAGCTCCTGATGATGCGGAAGCCCATTACAATCTTGGGTTAATTTTAAAGATCCTGAGGAGATCCACNCAAGCTGAAACATCTCTNAAAAAAGCNATAGCGTTAAATCCNTTTTTTACAGAGGCTTTTTATAATCTAGGGAACGTCTTAAAAGAACAAAAGCGCCTTAACGACGCAGAGGCCGCTTACACAAGAGCAATTGAGCTAGAGCCAAGTTACTATGAGGCGCACTTCAATCTCGGTAATACCCTAAGGGAACTTGGATGGCTAGAAGCGGCTGAGAGAAGCTACCTCCGCACCATAAAGTGGAAAGGAGATTTCGCAGATGCCCACTACAATTTGGGTGCTACCGCTCAGCAGTTGGGTAAATTAGAAGAGGCAAAAAAAGGCTATTCTCAAGCTATCTCAATTCGGTCTAACTATCCCGAGGCATTCAATAATCTAGGGACGATTTTGAAAGAATTCGGTAGATTCGATGATGCGGNATCTAGTTACAAAAGAGCTCTAGAACTCAAACCTGATTTCCCTGAAGCAAGATATAATTTAGGACTACTATTAACTAGCGTTGGTGACTACGATGAGGCAAGAAGGCTCTTAATAGATAATAGCAATGATAATAGTCAGACACTTTTATTGAAATGCTATTTCGAATTAGAAGACGAACCTAGTTTTTTTAAGCACCTAGATTTCTTAATGAAACAGGGCAAGCTAAATTCTACCATCGGCGCGCTGACCTCTCGTGCTGAAATAAGATTTGGGACGAAGAAAGAAAACGTATTCGCAAAATCACCGTTTGACTATGTGGTCATGAAAAANNTATCTGAAAATCATGACTTTGAGGAGGTTTTTGTAAGACCGATTAGAGATGTTTTAAAGGAAAAAAATACTACGTTTCGAACACAAGATCTCTTAATAAAGGGGCAACAAACTGCAGGTAACTTTTTTGCAAAAAATAGTGAGAACATCAATCGAATTGAGAGGATTATCTTAGAGGAAGTTGAAAACTACCGAGCGCTCTTTCATGAGTCTGACGAAGGGTTTCTAAGAAAATGGCCAAGTGAAATCTACCTCAAAGGGTGGCTTATAAATATGAAAAGTGGAGGGGAACTTAGACCCCATATGCATGAAAATGGTTGGCTCAGCGGGGCAGTCTATATAAATATGCCGGATAAACAAGAGACAAATGAGGGCAATTTTGTTGTTTGTGTAGACGAGGATTTACGTGCGGAAAATAGAGAAACTGATGCTTTTCAAAATATTGATGTATCTACGGGAGATCTGGTGATGTTTCCATCCTCNCTCTTGCATTACACTATTCCATTCACATCCCTCGAGGAGCGCACAGTATTGGCATTTGACGTGAGGCCAAGGTAATGCAATAGCTAGAATTCTAGACTATTTTAGTGTTTCAATAACGAAGAGTTCTAAAAACATCCGTTTTTATCTTTTTCAAAGGTTTTTCATTTATCTATTCTCAGACCAGGAGTTCTCATATCTACAAGATTTGCAAGTTGATCAAAACCTTTGTTCTGTACCAACGCCGTGAGAGTTGGATCAAGCTTGATCTCATCAATATAGCTGTCGGACCTTTTCAATGCTTCAGCTAAACAGCGAACAGCTTCTTCAAATTGTTCCATTACCGTGTATGCGCAAGCTAGTTGATAGAAAGCGTGGCTATTATCCGCATCAATCTTAAGGGCTTGTTGACAAAGATTTATAGCCCATTGGGGCTCGTTTAACTCGAGAACTGCATCAGCTTTGTAGGTAAGGGCCTCGCAATCATCTGCTCGTAGTTTCAATAACTCATCATAGACCGTAATCTTATTGGCAGGAGAGGAATCTTGTTGCGCTCGCAACCACAGAGACTGTATTTCTTGGGTCATTTCAATCTCCTCTCTGTTTTCTCTTATTTGCGCCCTTTTTTCTTCTAGCTCATCTTCAATGCTTAGTAACCTTTTCTCGTATTTTTGAACCACCTTAGAAATTTCTTTATCCGCAAAATTCCGTGCGCCTTCTTTGATTTCTCTCAGTGAAGACCACCCTACTAAAACTAGAAGAGAGGTAGCCGCTGCAATTAGGTAGAAGAAATAAGTAATAGCGCTAGTGGCGTACTCTACACCCCGATCCACGGACCTGTTCTCCCGATCAACTATCTCTTGAATGATTTCCTGACGCGCGTTCGCCTGGTCAATTCTGAGTTGTTTTAGTTCATCAAGGACGTATCGTTCAATGAAAGGCGAGTAGACAGGAGCGGTCAAATCACCAAGTNGGTCTCTCGATGAGAATTCTGTATCGGAAGATAAAGTGTAAGAGGAAAAGCTATGTAAAAGCATGGAAATTATAAGAATTCTCATCTTGACGGGCCTACCCTTTGAGTGTGAATATTCGGGCGCGCATAGTAGATTGAAAATCTAGTCTAAGCAAGAAAAATTATTCAGCTTAAACTCACTTTCCAAGCTGCGGTACTTTGCTATTTTGGGAAAGATTTTTTTAAATTTCGGGTCACTATTTTAGGACCTTGTTCAAAGTAGTGCGTTACTTATTTTAGACATGAAAGAGAGAAATACATGCCCATATCTTTTCTACCGGTCTCGGATCATCGATTTAAAAGATCACCTTTTTTCGCCTGTAATGATCGGGTTGATACGCGATACAGTATATACAATGGAAGGCTCTACCCGATAAGTTCTGGCTACGACGAAAAGGCTCATTATCTGCATTTGCGGTCTAAATGTTGCCTGTATGATGTACCAGAGACACCGTTGATGATCACAGGCCCACACAGTCTGGTATTTCTACAAAAGCTTTTTACCCGAGATATTTCTAAGATACGGATCGGGAGAGCGGGTTATGCGATCGCATGTGATTATCACGGTGGAATAATAATGGATGGCGTTTTGATGAGACCGAATGACCACGAATTTATCTATGTGCAGGCCAACGGAGACTTTCTAAACTGGGCAACTGCACATATCGGAAACCTAAATGTGTCAATCAGAGATTTCGACTCTTGGGTTTTACAAATACAGGGTCCCACTTCGTTAAAAGTATTTGAGGCCGTAACTAAGATTTCTTTGGAAACTTTTTCTTATTACGACGCTATCGAAACTGAAATTTGTGGTTCTTCTTTTTACGTTTCAAGGTCAGGGTGGTCAGGGGAGCGTGGGTTTGAAATATATTCCAAAGATGCTGAATTTGACGGAGTTGAACTATGGGACTATTTGCTTGAGAAGGGTTCAGCAGCGGGTCTGATTGCGTCCGACATATCGTCCATGCACACAAGAAGAATTGAAGCTGGCATTTTAGATTATGGAACTGATATCGATCAGAGTTTTAATCCCTTTGAAATAGGGCTTGGTCGGTTGGTCGATAAAGAGAAAGAATTTTTTATAGGTCAAGAGGCACTGGTAAACACAACGCGTACAGCGCCACGCTTAATGGGCATCAAATGCGAGGAAACTTTTCTAACTAGAGGTGACAGGTTGTTTGAAGTAGGGGGTGAAGAGGCTGGATTCGTGAGCGCGGGAGGGTGGTCTCCTCACTTAGAATACGGGGTCGGACTTATTCGGTTAAANGAACCGAAACCACCGAATTACAAGTTACAGATCTCCACTTCAGTCGGAAAATATGAGGGTATAGTTGTGCAACCCCCGTTTTACGATCCATCGAAACTCTTAGCGAGGTAGAGAGAATGTTTAAGGAAGCTGAATTTTTGTTTACTGCCGAGACTACCCCTGACGTTACTACCGACCTAAGCAAGACCGTGGCGAGAATTGATGATTTGGTTGGACTTGCTGACGCAGTAAATGTAACTGATTCCCCAAATTGTAAAAGCAGATTAAATAGCCTTCTGGTAGCGTCAGAAATAAAACGAAATGGCTTAGACGTAATACTTCAGCTAACGGGAAGAGACAGGAATCAAATCGCACTAGAGTCGNTTCTTCTTGGCGCGCTGTCGGTGGGGGTGAACAAAGTTCTATGTTTAAGCGGAGATCAACCGCCTGCAGGCGGGCCGACAGCTGTGAATGAGTTAAACAGCAATGGACTAATAGAGCTTTGTGCGATTCTCTCGGACGGAGCATTAAGTGATGGAACCCTGATAGATGAGCCCTTGGCAATTTTCTCGGGTGCGGCGGATGACCTGTATGAACAGAAATCTAAAGCTGACGCGATGGGAAAGCTAATTAAAAAGATCGAGAGCGGAGCTAATTTTGTTCAGACTCAATATTGTTTTGACTATGAAGTAATAAAGGAATATTCCGAAAAGCTTAGCCAAAGTGGATTATTTGAAGATTGTAAAATCTTGATAGGGATGGGCCCGCTAAAATCAGCGAAACAGGCTGACTGGATGCGGAAAAATTTATGGGGGATTAATATCTCTGACGAGATACTCCGTAGATTGGAACTTAGCGATTCTCCCTCGGAAACAGGGGAGCAGATCTGCGAGGAACTAATTGAGAAAGCCATGGATCTGCCTTGCATACATGGCGTACATTTGATGGGGCCCAATTGTGAAAAAAGGTCGGCAAACATAATATCTCATTTCAGATGAAGCTGTCTCCGTACAATCGATAGATTTTTACAGCGCAGATCGATATCAAGAGGAAATATTTTTTCTATTACTTNGCCTATCCTAAAAGCTGCGTGCCCTCGTTGAAGAGGGATAGTCCACGAAGTTAAGCAAAAAATTACTACCAAAATAAAAGAGAGCCTTAATTAATAATTTAGCTTTTGCCTTATGATTGCATTGCCCAATCTAATATACTTTTGTCTCTTGCGTTTTCTGTAGATTAGCCGTTATCAGGATGAGAAAAAATTTTAAACATGACTATGATTACGTTGTAATCGGGGCTGGATCAGCTGGTTGCGTTATTGCCTCTCGTTTAGCAGAGAATTCGTCTGCTAGAGTCTTGCTTTTGGAAGCAGGGGGTAGTGACAGAAAGTTTAGTATAAAAATGCCCTCGGCTTTTTACATGCCCCTGAACGACAGTCGAATAAACTGGGGATTTTTTAGTGAGCCTGAATTGGGGTTAAATAATCGACGCATCCACTGTCCCAGAGGGAGAGTTTTGGGTGGTTCCTCCTCTATCAATGGCATGGTCTACGTAAGAGGAAATAAAGAAGATTTTAATTCTTGGGAGAAGCTTGGGGCCGCTGGTTGGAACTACGCGAACGTTTTGCCCTACTTTAAGAAATCTCAAAGAGCTGACGGAAGAACAGAGCCGCACCCCTATAAAGGACACGAAGGACCATTATCGACGACAACGGGAAAGATGTTAAATCCGCTCTACAATATTTTTGTCGAAGCGGCAGTCTCTGCTGGGTATCCTCGCAACGATGACGTTAATGGACAGGATCAGGAAGGTTTTGGGCCGATGCCAATGACGGTCGATTCTGGACGTCGAGCTTCGACTTACCAAGCTTTTATTAAAAATCGATCCTTAAAAAATCTAACTGTTCTTCGAAGCGCGACGGTGGAAAAAATAATATTTGAACACAGTAGAGCGGCCGGAGTATCTTTTGTTCGACAGAATATTTTATCGTCGGTCCGAGCAAATTCCGAGGTAATATTATGCGCGGGGGCGATTGGGTCGCCTCAAATATTGATGTTGTCGGGCATCGGCGCGGCGAATGAGCTAGCCTCCCACGGTTTAAAAACTCTAGTTCCCTTGCGAGGTGTCGGAAAGAATCTTATGGATCATCTGGAGGTATACGTTCAACAGGCCTGCACGCAACCGATATCGCTCCATAAGCACCTCAATTTCGTCGGAAAGGCTCGAATCGGTCTGGAGTGGCTATTGCTCAGTCATGGTTTGGGAACAACCAATCATTTCGAAGTAGGCGGATTCATTAAGAGTGAAACAAATAATGATTACCCCGACATTCAATTTCATTTTCTACCAGTAGCCATGTCTTATGACGGAAAAAATCAGGCTAGCCGGCATGGTTTTCAAGTGCATACGGGACCTATGCTCTCGAAAAGTCGCGGTAGTGTCACTCTAAAAGATTCTAATTTCCGCACTCCCCCTGTTATTCATTTCAATTATATGTCAGGAAAAGATGATTTTTCGATTTTTCGAAAGGCCATTCGTGCTGCGAGAAAAATATTCCGGCAATCCGAGTTTGATTCGTATAGAGGCATTGAGATCAGCCCTGGTGGACACCTAGACAGTGATTCGGAATTGGATGCATTCATCAGAGAAAACGCCGAGAGCGCCTACCATCCTTGTGGAACGTGTCGGATGGGGACTGATCTTGATGCGGTGGTTGACCCCAGAGGTAAGGTCCATGGGGTCGATAATCTCAGGATAGCCGATGCCTCAATTTTCCCCAAAATTACCAACGGAAATCTTAATGCGCCAACTATTATGGTGGCCGAGCGAATAGCTGATTTTATAAAGGCAGAACAAAGATAATCCAATGTATCGACTCAAAACATCTTTTTTCCCTTTTCCTCGCCGTTCTCCAACAAAAATTATTTTCGNCAAGTCAGGAAGTTATTGAAAATCTTTGACACGGTATAACTTTGATTCAATATACTCTTTCATAAGGAGAAGGCGTCAACTACCCCTTATTGAAAATCAGTCTGCTTAAGGAGGCTTGTTAGCTTTGATCAATATAAACGAAATAATGCAAATAGCAGTCACGCCAGTTTTTTTGCTTGCCGGGATCGGTTCTATTTTAATTTCTCTGACAAATCGCCTGGGACGGATAAAAGATAGAATGCGGGTGCTTCAAAGATTTGCTCTGGATTATGAGACGTCCTCAGAGAATAAAATTTTCGAAACAGCGCGTTTGAAGCTGATTTTAAGAAGTAGATTTTGTTACGGCTCGATCATTTTATCTCTCACCAGTGGGCTTTTAGTTTGTCTTGTTATTTTTTGTCTATTTTTAGAAGGCCTCTACCAAGTAAGTGTTCCGCAGATTGTAGCTGTCTTGTTTATGCTGTGTGTCGGCGCATTAATATTTTCTTTGATTTTCTTTGGCTTTGAGGTTTACATTGCAACTCGTACTATTCATAAGAGAGGTGAAGACGTCGAGGCGGTGATATACAAAATCCGTAAAGGGCAGCTATGATACCCAAAGTTTAAACGTATTTTTAGCGTCTTAAATTATTAGGAAACTATCAAAACGAATACTTGGAAAAGACCCTCAACTGCATCGTCCACTTCAGGAATTAATAACACGCTCAGGATACTAAAAGCCGTCGCCACAGTAATAAATTTATAGAAAATCTTCATAAATTAAGTGCCCTTTGCGATGGAAGCAGTTAGCGGTTTTCGTGGTTTGGCTTCGAACACCCACACGTCTCCTCGATCCACGGAGTCTCGATTAAACTGCGATGGATATTTCTCACCGACGACAGCACTAAGTTCCTCAAAAACTGCATCATCCGTTAGACGCAGTAAATTTCGTTCATAGCGGATCCCGTCGATTCGCAACAATGCCCTTCCGTCTGCCTCTGCTTGAGCCGGCCAAGTTTTCCAGATTTGGCCAACCAGTGAATTCATGTATCCTGACCAGATAAACAATCTGCCTTGCGCTGAAGCGACCNAAATTCGCCGAGACAAGGGGGGTTCCAATAGCTGCAACTCTACGGTATCGATGGTATTCACAAAATCCCAATTGGGTTCCGCTCCCTCATAAATTGGACCACTTATTAAAGGACCTCCCGCGAACACTCGATTTGGACCATCTTCGAATCTCTGTTTAATTGCCGACGTTACTACCGCACTAATCGGAACAATTAGCACGCACAAAAAGATGACAAAACTTCGGAACATGGATTTCAACTTTTGTATTTCTCCTTAACTCAAGGTCTAAATCTGTGTCAATTCGCTAATTTAAACTTGAAATCNCCTCGCAAGCATACGCTATAGGCACGAACCCGTTTCCTCGGTAAGAGTCAGTGCGTTGAGGATCGCATGGTAAACATCAGTATTATCTAAGGTTCCTGAAAAGTTTACAGAACCTGGGCCGTAGGCGTAAACAGGTACCGGCACCCCAGTGTGAGAGCCGCCACCTATGGCGGTATTAAATGAGAATTTAATGTTGTTGCCTGTATAATACGAAAGGGCGATTGGTTCAATTAGAAGTCCTCCCGTCTCATGATCTGCAGTTACTACGACTAATGTATTTTGGTTNTGTTTCGCGTACTCAAGAGCGTAACGAGTNGCCTCGTCGAATTCTTTNAATTCTCTCNCNAGATAATCAATATTGTTGGCATGGCCCGCCCAATCTATTTGCGATCCCTCGACCAGAATAAAAGATCCTCTGCATTTATCACCCATCGCTTCCTCGGCCCGCTCAAGACCNAATTCTAGCATCTCTGTGAGAGTCGGTTCTGAAGCATGGTTTTCCGGAGTTTCTTCGTCTCGGAGATGTTCATCTGCAAAAAGACCCAAGACTCTCTCAGTGGGGTTTACGTCAGAAATATTTAATTGGTTTTTGTGCGTCAATATTTTATGGGATTTCGCTGCTTCCTCAAGCAAGTTTCTCTCGTCTTTCCGTTTACCGCCATTCTCAGCTGATAAAAAAAACTTTCTTCCTCCTCCCAAAATAGTAGCCACTTTAGATTCAAGCATTTGAGAACTTATCTCATCAGTATTCCGCCTTGAATCTACATGAGAAGAAAACGCAGCTGGCGTTGCATGAGTAACTTCAGAAGTAGAAATTAGAGCGCTTACGAACCCAAAGTTATCCAACCTTTCGGTAAGGTTTTCTAAAATNNGACCNTCTTNATCTACGCCTAAGNAGCCGTTTTTTGTTTTTGATCCCGTACTGTAAGCCGTCGCTGAAGAAGCTGAGTCAGTTATGATTGCATCGGCTGAGTGAGTAAGAACGATTCCTGAAATTGGAAAGTTGTCTACGGTTATCCTTCCGTTAGGTCCCTCTTTTAGAAGTCTATAGGAAGTGATTTGGCTAGCACTCATCCCATCGCCGATAAGTAGAATTACGTTCTTCGCTTTTTTGTCTACTTCAACCAGGTTCTTTTTAACTAGCGCACTATTTTCGGGAATTGATTTTAGGAAAACGTCCTTGTCGTTAATGGTGCCAGAAGGAACTGGTAAATTAGCCATGATGTAGTTCCTGCCAAAAGACTCCATCACTTTTGCCCCTATGAAAGCTCCGAGAGTGAGTGAAATGAGTGCTATTAGGATCGAATTACGCATAAATATTCTTGTGTTATTTTAGGATCTTGTGAGATTGAATTCTTGTTTGGGCATATTTATCTGATAACCAGTATAGGCAACGAAATTATTGTTGGCTATTACGAATTTGGATTAAGATTGAGGCGAGAGGTCAGAAATAGGTTTCGACGTGAGTACTCTAGAGTTTTCCAGCATGCTTGAAAGTGATCCAGAGACGATTACTTTGTCTGAAATTGATATCAGTCACATTGATCTTTGGAAGCAAGACAAAAAGTGGGGGTTTTTTAAAAGGCTGAGGGATGAAGCTCCGGTCCATTATTGTAAAAGCAGTGAGTATGGTCCCTTTTGGTCGGTTACTCGGTTTGAGGACATACTTGAGGTTGAAAAAAATTGGGAGATTTTCTCGTCTTATCCAAGGATTTCAATAGCAGACCCCGTTGAAGAAAGTAATTTTTCTGCTCCCACCTTCATTGCTATGGATCCACCCAAACACGATGACCAAAGAAAAGCTGTCCAAGGGGTAGTCGCACCGCCAAATCTTAAAGAGTTGGAGACCACGATTCGCAGTCGGGCCAGAGATATTCTTGATGATTTACCTCTCAATAAAACCTTCGACTGGGTTGACAAAGTGTCGATAGAATTGACCACTCAAATGTTAGCGACACTTTTTGATTTTCCTTATCATGATCGCAGAAAATTGACGCGTTGGTCTGACGTTGTCTTCGCCCGACTCGGAGAAGGGATTATAGAAAGTGATGAGCAGCGTATAAACGAGCTGCTCGAATGTTTGGACTACTTTTCTAAACTTTGGAAAGAGCGGGAAGAAGATCCCTCTGGAAACGATTTTATTTCAATGATGATTCGTGGTGATGCGACGCGAAATCTTTCTCCACAAGAGTATCTAGGAAACGTCCTTTTATTAATAGTCGGAGGAAATGACACCACCCGTAACTCTATCTCAGGCGGAGTTTTGGCGCTAAATCAGCACCCGAGAGAGTATCAAAGGTTAAGAGAAAACCCTGCGTTAATTCCAAACATGGTTTCTGAAATTATTCGATGGGTTACTCCCTTAGCCCACATGCGAAGAACAGTAACCAAGGATTTCGAGTTTCGAGGAAAGCAAATGAAAGCCGGGGAAAAAGTTATTATGTGGTACGCATCAGGTAATCGTGACGAACGCGTAATCGCTTGCCCTGAAGAGTTCAAGATCGACCGAGATCGCGCGCGCAATCATGTTTCCTTTGGTTTTGGTCTTCATCGGTGTATGGGAAATCGGATGGCAGAGATGCAACTTCGGGTGCTCTGGGAGGAAATACAAAAAAGATTTGAATTCGTGGAAGTCGTTGGGCCATGGAAGCGAACACCCTCATGCTTCGTCCATGGCTATACTGAGTTACCTGTTCGTTTGCATCCACTTAAATAGCTGCGAAGGCACAAGTAAAATATTTTTTCTTTAAGAATTGCCTAGAAAAATGAAAACGCCCTAAAGACGGGGCTAGCTTTAACCAAAAGCTGAGTTCTCGAAGAATAGGAATCACAAAGCAAGATCTTTGCTAAGACGCAAGCCGATTTCTCGGATCGATCTTTTCGGTTTCCACTCAAATAGAAATCTTTCAGTATGCTAATTTTTTTTCTCTGAAATGGGCCCGACAAAGGGGGATATATTTTTCATTACCTCCTATTTCCAATTGCTTGCCCTCTAAGATAATTTCTCCTCCCGAATTAATCCTAACAACCATTGTCGCTTTTCTTCCGCACCAGCAAATCGTTTTGATTTCTTTAAGGTTATCTGCCCAAGCCAATAGGTATTTGCTCCCTTCAAATAATTCCCCCTGGAAATCGGTTCTGATTCCAAAGGTAAGAACGGGGATATTTAATTCGTCAACAATTACTCCCAACTGAATTACCTGTTTTTTTGTCAGAAACTGTGCTTCATCAACTAAGACACATTTAATACTCTTCCCCGAGGGACGCCGATTTAACTCATTGATCAAATCGGTTTCAGAGTTAAAAGTAGCTGCTTCTGCACTAATACCAATCCTTGATACAATTTGACCCTTCCCAAATCTGTGGTCCCCCGAGTAGGTGAACAGCATCGTTTGCATTCCTCGTTCTTGGTAGTTGTGATTTGCTTGCAGCAAGGCCGCAGATTTCCCTGCGTTCATTGAGGAGTAATTAAAATAAAGTTTTGCCATGAATTAATCCTGCGAACTTTTTCGCTGCTCTTATTCAGACACGCTGTCAAACGCGTTATCTCTATTCTCGGGTGAATCTAACAAATGTTTTGGGTAGATAAAACAGTGTCTCAATCTGAGGTCCATGCTCATTAGTGTTTACTTGAAATGGAGTTATTGATTGTTCTTAAGATAGGACTAGCTGCTTGTGCAGCTCAGAAATGGGTTGCGTTTTTATAGAACCTTAATTATGCTCTTTTTCTTTTTCTTCTGGTTCGACTCATTGTTTCGGTTAACAAATAGTAAACTTGTCATCCTACTTGCGCTTTTGCTTTCTGCGTCCATCTCGCACGAGCTGCGTTGGCACANTGTTCCTGATGGTTCAGACGTCCCTCATACTTCGTTAAAAAATCACGATAATCATTTACACCATGTTCATGAGTTATCGGTTAACAACGCCGATGAAAGTCATCAGACCAATCATACATGTGACTTCTTTCATGGTGATTTGTCAGAAATCTTGCATCTATCAGATACGTCTATTTCACTGATCGAAAAAAAGGCTAGAGTCGCGCCAAATGGCAATTTTTCGAAATGTATACATAGCTACACTTATCGGGCCAGAGCTCCGCCTGCAGCTTAAATTTTTATCAAGACAAAAATTTAAACTTTTTTCAGGAGCTTTTAATGAAAAGAACTATCTACTTGCTGCTCAGTTTAAGCATAGGGGCAGCGACACAATTATACGCAGATGAATCGACTATAGAAGAAGTCACGGTTACGGCATCTTTGATCGATGAATTATCTACACACGCAGAAAACCCTATTCACGTCGTAAGTGGAGATGATCTTCTAAGCGGAGGAACTCAGAGTTTAGGAGAGGCAATTGATGGCCTGTTGGGAGTGCAGTCCGCAGATTTCGGCGCAGCCGTGGGACAACCAGTTATTCGAGGAATGTCGGGCAACAGGGTAAAAATTCTCAACAATGGAATGAACGTGAGAGATGCCGCAGGTCTTGCAGCTGATCATATCTTGGAAGTTGATCTGAACAACGTCGAGCAAATCGAAATTATTAGAGGGCCTTCTTCGCTACTCTACACTAATGGTTCAATTGGCGGGATTGTCAACGTAGTTGATAGTACCATTGCCCGTCGCGATTTCGATGAAATGGAATTCAAGTTCGGTGTTGAAGGCCAGTCGGTAAACGATGGAGAAGCCTACGACTTTAGTTACCAAAACAATATTGGCGGTTTGAACATAAGCCTGGCGCATAAAACTCATAATTTCGGAAACTTTGACACTCCAGCGGGAGCTATTCTTCATTCAGGCGAGGAGCATGGAGACCACGAGGGTGAAGAGGAGCATGAGGGTGAAGAGGGGCACGAGGATGAAAAAGGACACGGACACGAAGAGGACCGAGGTTTCGTGGCAAATTCCGATTTTGAATCGAAAGCAACTCGATTTGGCGTTTCAAAGGTAGGAGACTGGGGTCACTTTGGTGTCTCGGTTAACAAAAGCGATAGTGTCTACGGAATCCCATTTCACCAAGAACCTGCAGGCGCTCACGGTCATGGTGGCCATGATGACGNTCACGATGATGAACATGGTGANGANCACGATGACGAACATGGTGACGACCACGATGACGAACATGGTGANGANCACGNNGATGAGCATGGCGACGAGCATGGAGAAGAGAGAATTTTCTCTACCACGAAATCTGAAGTGATTAATGTCGCAGGTTCGTTCTCGTTCGACAATGGCATCGTAA
>PARM01000012.1 GCA_002711495.1 Gammaproteobacteria bacterium | reverse complement strand
TCTATATAGAGCTTAAAAATCTCAAAAGCTAATTCGGAATACGAGGTGTTCGCTAACTCTCTAATGTTTCGCCCAAGAGAAGGAATTCTTTCAGGTACCAGGAGACCCCCATCAGAGCCAAGGCCCATGGAAACTGCCTCGCAAAACGATAAACCTGAAACTTTCCCCCGCGTACTTAGGTACTTCACATTAGACCTTAATTTTATTTCAGTCCGTGATTATCCTAAATTCATTCAAGCAGAGATAGGGATTTAATAAGTTTTTATTCCTTAAATCGCTTCCGAGCCCTGTTCCCCAGTCCTTATGCGAATAACGTCTTCTAGCGGACTTACGAAGATTTTACCATCCCCTACTTTTCCCGTATTCGCAGAGTTAGAGATAGCTTCTATGACAGCAGATAAGCTCTCGTCTGATATAGCAACTTCGATTTTTATCTTAGGTAAGAAGTCAACCACATACTCTGCTCCTCGATATAATTCGGTATGGCCTTTTTGGCGGCCAAAACCTTTAACTTCTGAAACCGTCATTCCTTGTATTGATATCTCGGATAACGCTTCTCGCACATCATCTAGTTTAAATGGTTTAATTATTGCCGTTACTAATTTCATATTTTTAACCTCATTTTATTCTTTCCTTAATCCTGAAAATTTTTCCTTCGAAAATATATTTACTTAGCTAAAAAAGTGGAGTTACTAGTTTGCGCGGCGGTTTGGATTAAATCACCGCTAAGTTAAACAAAAGCACTCTTTGTGCCAAATTTTTTTTCTGCTTTGAAAACATTAGTTTATGAACAAGATGGAAATCTTGCCGAGTATCTTGCACATTTTTAGTGCAATCCTTCCTAAGTTATTTTATCGAAGGCACCTATAATGTGCAGTGGTTTCGGTTATCCTTATTTTATATAAAGGACTTTTTAGAAATCCAAAGAAAAAGTGCTAGTTAACTATTTTCGCCCCAACTTGCGGCGTCCAACTCACTATTCCTAGAAAATTGAAATACAGAAGAGGTCCCTGCCTCGACTATCGATTGCTCAGAGACTAGCGTTAGGACCGCGTTCTCTTTAAATTCTGTTAAATCACTGGCACCAACATTAATCATTGTTGCCTTAATTTTCTGCATAGTTGAAGCAATCGCTTCGGAGACCCCCCCAACATAGGGAACATAAGCGTCGACACCCTCTTCAAAAATAAGCTCACGAGAATCAGACCCATCAGTGTATCTCTCCCAGTTCTGGGCTCGCCTAGTACCTTCACCCCAATATGATTTAAATACCTGACCATTAAACGATGTCTTGGGAGACGGGCTCTCATCAGTCATGGCAAAATAACGACCCATCATTACAAAATCCGCNCCCATAGCCAATGCNAGAGCTATTTGNGTATCATTAGAAAGNCCGCCGTCCGANCAGACAGGNATATATCTCCCTGTTTCCTCAAAATANGAATCGCGCCTTTTCACTACATCTAATAATGCCGAAGCTTGTCCTCTACCGACCCCTTTTTGCTCCCTNGTGATACATATGGAACCGCCNCCNATACCTACTTTTACNAAGTCTAAGCCTAAACCTGAAACAAGGTAGTCAAACCCTTCNGAAGAAACNATGTTNCCGCCTCCNANGATAATTTCTTTGCCNTACTCTTCTTTAATCCAATTTAAACCCTCCTTCTGAAACTCNGAAAGACCGTCNGAGGAATCNAAACAAAGGACATCGACTCCGGCTTCAATCAAGGCAGGGGCTCGGAGTCTGTAATCACGAGTATTTAAAGCAGCTCCAACACACAGGCGTTTGGAATTATCAAGCAACTCACGAGGGTGACGCATGTGATCCTCATAATCCTTCTTGAAGACAAGGGAGCTCAAGTTACCGTTCTTATCAACAACAGGTAAACAGTTTTTTTTATACTTCCTCAGTAGACTATTAGCTTCGCGAAGACTTAGCCCCTCTTCTCCAAAAATCACGTTGTCTATTTTTGTCATGTACTGCTCGACGGGAGATTTTAAATTATCCTCATGCTCCCAAAAATCTTGGTCGGTGATGATTCCCAAAAGTTTGCCCGAAGCCGTTCCATCTGAAGTTACCGGAACCGTAGAGTGTCCGGTCTTTTTCATTAATGCAACGACATCCTCTAGAGTCTCTCCAACCAAAGTGTTTGTGTCGCTGGAGACAAAGCCAGCTTTGTGGGATTTTACTTGCGCAACCATAGCAGCCTGACTTTTGATATCCTGGGAACAATATATAAATCCCAGCCCTCCCTCCCTGGCAAGCGCTATAGCTAGATTAGAATCTGTAACAGACTGCATCGCAGCGGAGACTATCGGGATATTTATATCAAATCTGGAATCATTTCCCTTAGAACTTGCTGCTACTGACGCAGCGAGATTTATCGACTCTGAAGACTGATTTTTTCTCGTTAATCTGGGTATTAGCAGGAACTCGCCAAAGGTTCTAGAAACACCGTCTAAGATCTTAGCCATAAGGTTTTTCCATTAAAAAAGGAAGTTGCGAAATTTAGACCTTTTTCTAAAAACACAATCATTCGAGGCTATTCTCGCATCGACTGTAGGTTCTTTTCTTTAGCGATCAAAAAATCAGCTACCTGGAGCATCCCCAGATTACTATTACTAACCATCGAACTCTCAATACGATATTTGCCGTTAACAATAAGCGCAGGTACTCCTCGCGATGCATAGATTTTCTGCCTAGCCATAGCTCGCTGGTATTTTGCCTTCACACCAAACGAGTCATTATAAGTCCGTAAGAATTTCTCAGGATCTACCCCGTACTCCGAGACAAACTCGGTCATTTTTTCAATTGTGTCGAGCCGTCTTCCATTATTGTGAATCGCCCTAAAAACTTGAAGATGTAATTCGGAAAGAAATCCTAGAGACTCTAAGGTATAATAGGTCCTTGCATACACCTCGTACCCCGGAACATTCCATATAGCCGGGCTTCTTTTAAAAACGATATCTGATTCAAGTTGGGATTTCCACTGCGAAATGAGGCCCTCAAACCTGAAACAGTGAGGGCACCCATAGGAAAAGTATTCAGTAACCTCAATTTTTTTTGGGTCCTCAGTTTGAATTGGGGTAGCGAGCTTGGCGTAATGTTTTCCTTCCTTGTATTCCGATTCATCACCGAGCGATAGGCTAGCGAATAAGACAAGAAGTGTACCCGAGGCTACTTTAGCTAAACTAAAACACTTGATGATCAAATTTTCCTCTTCTTAAAATGGCCTCGGCCATTTCTCTCATTTTTTATCTAAGCCCACGAAGATAGCTTGCGACAGCCTCCATTTCAATCTCAGTGAGATCTTTAGCTACACCCCTCATCATTTGCGAGTCTCCGTCATTTTTTCTCTCTCCTCTCTGAAAAGCTCTTAACTGGGTTACTGTATATTCCTCCCATTGACCCGCTAAAAGAGGGAAGCGAGCAGGGCCATTACCAATTCCGTTTGGGGAGTGGCATGAGGCGCAAGCCGCGATTCGTTTTCTTGGAATCCCTGAACGATAAATGGACCTCCCCATTTCTACTAAATCAGGTTTCGCAAAACCAAGCTGACGCTTTTTCCCTCCATAAAATTCAGCGATGATCAGCAATTCTTTATCCGACATGTTGTCTAGTAATCCCATCATGGAGGGGATCTCTCTCCTACCGTCTCTTACATCCAATAGTTGCTTGTGGAGGTATTGTTTACCTTGGCCTGCGAGGTTCGGAAAAGATGGGAGCATGCTTACTCCTTCAGCACCATGGCAACCGGCGCACACAGCTACCAATTGTTTTGCATTAGGTTCTGAGTTAGCAGGGCCGAAACAGATAGCCAATATAATTAAAGCCAAATATTTATACATCATCAAAAAGTAATCGCCTTTTTTGTCCTAATAGCCCGTTAGAGTGCTAAAATCGCGACAATTATATACTCATTGAAGAAAAAATGTCCTTAAACTTCAGATCCGTTCAATTCTTAACAAGTGCTACCAAGGTATCGGAGTGCCCAACTGATCTAGGATCTGAAGTAGTCTTTTGCGGACGGTCAAACGCGGGTAAATCAAGCGCTATTAACGCTTTAACCGGAAATCGAAACCTAGCAAAAACAAGTAAAACTCCTGGACGAACACAAATGATTAATTTTTTTTCTGTCTCTTGCGAGAAGCGACTCGTTGATTTGCCTGGTTATGGTTATGCGAAAGTTTCGTCAGCAATCTCGGCGAGTTGGAGAAAAAATCTGGAAAGTTATTTTTGCCTCAGAAAAAGTTTAAAAGGCGTTATCCTGCTGATGGACATCAGACATGCCTTAAAAAATTCAGATCAAGCGATGATAAATTGGCTTTGTTCTATAGACTTGCCCATCCAAGTATTGCTAACTAAAACAGACAAACTTTCAAAAAACTCGCGCTCGAACGAGCTTAAGCGGGTAAGAAAAAATCTCGGGCATAAAATTAGCTGTCAACTTTTTTCATCAAAGAGTCAGGAAGGCCTTGAAAACCTGGAAGAGTCCTTAACCCATTGGCTGAGTTAAAAAGGAAGATCTGGAACACTTTTTTTATAGGGGGAGCGTGAACCAGATCTCTCACTTCGGGTATTTTAGGGGGAATACCGAAGCAATTCCTTAAGAACTATGACAGCGAAAAAGATAAAAAGTTCAATATGTTTGATAAATATTTTTTTTAGAGNCTAATGGGCTTCATCCCAATTTTTGCCAAGACCTAAATCGACTACTAGNGGTATGGAGAGTGANGCAGCATTCTCCATTAAANNGGGTAACTCTTTCNCTACTAAATCAACCTCAGGTAAAGGAACCTCTAAAACNAGCTCGTCATGAACCTGCATTGTTATTCCAGAATCAAGCCCATTTTTTTTCAACCATTTATCTACTGATATCATAGCTAGCTTTATAATGTCTGCAGCTGTTCCTTGCATTGGAGCATTTATCGCTGTCCTCTCCGCGGCCTGACGCCTTTGGAAATTCGCTGATCGAATCTCNGGTAAATACAAACGACGTCCATACAAGGTCTCGACATAACCGTTTTCGGCCGCCTCAGCTTTTATTCTCTCCATATAGGCCGACACACCGGGATATCTGGTGAAATATGAGTTTATGTAATCCTGCGCNTCATTTCTCAAGATGTTTAATTGCTTAGAGAGACCAAAAGCGGACATGCCGTAGATCAAACCAAAATTTATCGCTTTTGCTTTTCGACGATGCTCCCCTGTTACGTCGTCAACAGGAAGNTGGAATATTTCCGAAGCAGTAGTCTTNTGTATATCAAGACCATTTTTAAACGCCGAAATTAAACCTAGNTCTTCTGATAGGTGAGCCATTATCCTTAACTCAATTTGAGAGTAGTCTGCGGCAANAATCTTGCAGTTTTTCTTTGCAGTAAAAGCTTTTCTAATTTGCCTCCCTTCCTCTGACCTTATAGGAATATTCTGTAAATTTGGGTTCGAACTTGATAGACGGCCGGTAGCTGTGACTGCCTGATGATAAGACGTATGCACTCTTCCAGTTCCTTGGAATATCTGACGGGGCAGTTGGTCAGTATAGGTTGATTTCAGTTTTGAAAGAGCTCTGTACTCTATTATNAGTTTAGGTANAGGATATGAATAGGCTAACTCTTGGAGCGCCGATTCTGCCGTCGATGGTTGCCCCTTCGGAGTTTTTTTTAGAACAGGCAATCCAAGATTCTCATAGAGGATTTTTATCAATTGCTTTGGAGAACCTAAATTAAATTCTTCCCCTGCCAAAACGTAGGCTTTTTTTTCAAGTTCATCGATCTTATCCTTGAGCGCGAGGCTTTGTTCCATNAATAACTTCTCATCTATTAAAACCCCCTTTCGTTCTAGTTTTGAGAGATTTCTGACTAGCGGCAACTCTACCTCTTCATAAATGACCTTAAGCTTAGGTTCCGCCTGCAACTTATTAGTGAAATATTGATATAGTCTAAACGTGATATCTGCGTCCTCCGAAGCGTAATCTGAGGCAGTTTTTATATCAACTGAATTAAAAGTTATCTGCTTAGCTCCTTTACCAGCGATGTCTTCAAAAGACGTTGTAGTAATGTTGAGATACTTTGACGCTAGATCGTCCATATTGTGACGAGAAGCTACAGAGTTTAAGACATAAGACTGCAACATTGTGTCCTCTATCTTCGCAGATACCTCAAGACCAAATTTAGCTAGGACGCTTAGGTCATACTTAATATTTTGACCAACAATTGTAATCTCGGGATTCTCCAAAAGCTTACCCAAACGCAAGAGCACCTCATCTCGTGATAGTTGCTCTGGAGAATTTTCATACTTATGAGTCAGTGGAACATAAGCAGCCTTCCCAATCTCGCAACAAAAAGATATTCCAACTAAGTCAGCTTTCATGTAATCAATATCAGTGGTTTCTGTGTCTAAAGCAAAGATCCCGCTTTCCTTCAGGTTTTTTAGCCATTTATCAAGTTCAGCGTAAGTGAGAATCGTTTCGTAATCCCTTACATCAAGCTCGGGGCCTTGTTTTTCCTCCGACACTTTATTCTCATTAGAATCGAACAACTCCTCGGTCCAAGTCTTAAATTCTAATTCCTTAAAGATATCAAGAAGTCTTTGCTTTTCTGGCTGTTTTTTCTTTAATGAGTCTAGATTTTCTTTAAAATTTACATCTCTGCGGATAGTAGCGAGATCAACTGAAATAGGAAGAAAACTCAAAGATTCTCGCAGGTTTTCGCCTACTTTTCCTTTTATCTCGTCCGCTGAAGAAGATAATTCCTCTAAACTTCCGTATTTTTCTAGCCATTTTACCGCCGTCTTCGGACCGCACTTCGGTACCCCTGGAATGTTGTCGACGGAATCTCCAACTAAGGCAAGATAATCTATGATTTGATTTGGTCGGACCCCAAACTTTTCCTCTACACCCGCTTCATCAAGAATGTTTCCTGTCATGGTGTTTAGTAACGTAACTCTCGGCGACACAAGCTGAGCTAAATCTTTATCCATTGTTGAAATTAGCGTATTTAGCCTTTTTTTAGAGGCCTGAGCGGATAGCGTTCCCATAACGTCATCCGCCTCAACTCCGGGAACGGACAACATCGGCAACCCCATTAGCGAAACAATCTCTTGGATGATTACTATCTGACTTCTTAAATCTTCAGGCATGGGAGGACGATTAGCCTTGTATTCGCTATAGATTTCGCTTCTGAAAGTTTTTCCTTTAGCATCAAACACTACTACCAGCTCACTATCTGGATAATCAGCTATTAGCTTGCGAATCATGCTGATTGTTCCTTTAATCGCTCCAGTCGGTTGTCCTTTGGAAGATATTAAATCTGGAAGTGCATGGTAAGCTCTAAACAAGTAGGATGATCCATCGACGAGCACTAGTTGATAATCATTTTTCATTTTCATTTATAAGTCGAGATTTTGTAGAGAATTTGAAGCACATTAAATTTTTTTTAAAATTAACCACATTTCCCTTATTGCTAGCTATTTTTCCTCTGGCTTGGTCAGCTACTCTTCGGAATGAGGACGGAAGAATTGAGATTGTTGAAGGAGAAAAGAAGACAAGAGTCGAATACTGGAAGAGCGGTAAGTTGGCCATGATTAAAATTATACCAAAAAAAGGCAAAGCTTATTATCTTGTTCCCGCCGAGGGGAAAAATCCGTCAGAAGGAATTAAACATGAATCAAAACTATATCCGGAGTGGGTAATCATCGATTTCTAGAAGGTTTATCAAACCGTTGAGTATTCAAGAAAAATAGAAGAGCCCGAAATATTTTTTATTGTCAAACCAACTAACGCTTTTGCTAAAACCAGCCTGCAGTGCCAAGCCTTCGATTTCTTTGCAAGAATACTTGTAAGAATCTTCAGTGTGAATTTTCTCTCCTTTACTAAATGAGATTTCAGTATCCAATACACTAATTTTTTGATCGACTTCGCTGACTAAGTGCATTTGAACACAACCTAAATTTTCATCGTAGCCAGCGAGATGAACGAAGTTAGCGGGATCGAACCTAGCGGCGCAAAGTTGGTTTATGTGGTCTAAAATATTTAAGTTAAATCTCGCCGTTATTCCCTCGCTGTCGTTATAAGCTAAATCGAGTATCTCTGCAGATTTTTTCATGTCTACCCCCAAGAGAAGCTCTCCGCCATGACCTAAGAATTTTTTTGTTCTAATTAGAAAGTCTAAAGCTTTTGATTTGTTGAAATTTCCAAGACTCGAACCGAGAAAACATCCAACGCGCTTTTTTTCTGGATCAAAAGGAAGCTGAAAAGCTCTAGTATAGTCGACACAGATCGCTCTTATTTGGAGCCAAGAAAATTCTCTTGCAAGTCTCTTTGACGCTTCCAGAAGATAACTCTTCGATATGTCCAAAGGCAAGTAAAGAGAGGGTTTGATTGCCTTCATAAGCATTCTTGATTTGAGAGGCGGGCCGCTGCCAAATTCAATAACTGCAGCATTCTCTCCAACGAGGTCACTGATTTCCTCAAGGTTGTTATGAAGAATTTCAATCTCTGAATTTGTTAGATAATACTCGGGAAGTTCCGTAATTTTCTGAAAAAGGTCTGAGCCGACTTGATCGTAAAAAAATTTTGAAGAAAGCCTCTTTTCGCTCTCTAGAAGACCCTCAAGCACTTCCTTGGGGGAGAACAATGGTTCATTCGAAGAAAGATCAAAAAGAGTCAGGTTAGGTTTGACAAATACCTTTTTCACAGCGCGTCCTTGGCTAGTCTTATCCCAGAGAATTGCCAACGATCTTTCGGATAGAAAAAGTTTCTGTAAGTTGCGCGAATATGTTCCTCAGCAGAGACACAAGAGCCTCCCCTCAGCACCAACTGACTAGACATGAATTTTCCATTATATTCCCCCAGCGAGCCCTCAAAAGAAGCAAAGCCAGGATATGGAGAATAGCTCGAGCTAGTCCACTCCCATACGTCTCCGAATAGGCTACTAAATTTATCCTTGCTTGAACTTACTGGGTGGAAATTCCCTGCGCTTAAGAAATTCCCCTCGACTGGAAGGCCACCAACTGCAAATTCCCATTCCTGCTCTGTGGGCAATCTGGCTCCCTTCCATCTTGAAAAAGCGTCTGCCTCATAAGCACTAACATGGCAAAGCGGGGCTTCGAGGTCCAGCTGCCTCGCACCTTGCAAGGTATACTGGAATAAGGCGCCGTCCTCTTCATACCAATACAAAGGGTGTTTCCAGCGATTTTGGCCTAAACTTTTTAAATGAGCCCACGCATCAGACAGCCAAAATTCGTGCCGCTCGTAACCCCCGTCCCGAATAAACTCCAAGAATTCCCCATTTGTCACCAAACGGCTCGACAAATGGAAGGGAGCAAGGAAGGCTCTGTGCCTTGGAGCCTCATTGTCAAATATAAAACCCCTCGAGAAATCAGCGCCAATTTCTGTTATCCCTCCCTTGAACTCTATCCAATTCTGTGGGGTGGGTTTAACTAAATTCTTATCAGTTTTTTTACAATATTGGGGGAGAAGAGGATTATTACCAAAATTATATTTAACGTCGGTGAGCAATAATTCTTGGTGTTGTCTCTCGTGATGGAGTCCCAAGGTGACTCTGAAACTTATCTCTGGATTCGAGCTAGTTTCTAATAGATTCAGAACCCCTTCATCAATGTGTTTTCGATATTCATAAATTTCGGCGACGGTTGGTCTAGAAAGATGTCCCCTCGAATCTCTGGGAAAAGCTGAACCGACTCCATTGTAATAAGAATTAAATAAATGATGATAACTCGGTTTGAACACTTGGTAATTAGGCGAAAACTTCGCAAGGACGAAAGTTTCAAAAAACCAGGTCACGTGAGCTAAATGCCATTTTGGCGGGCTGGCATCAGCCATCGGTTGTACTTGATAGTCCTCAATCTCGAGCGGCACGCAGAGGTCCTCGGTCTGCGATCTTACTTGTTGAAAGTCGGCAATCATCAAAGGCTTTTCTAGCAACACTGACATTACGCCCTCTTCGAGAGTTCACTGAATGATTTGACAGTCTCCCTAACGACATTACACCTAGGGCTTATCAGAAAGTTTGGGAGGAGTGTTATCACGTCTATAAAGAGTTTACTATTGTTTGAATGTTACTTGCGGATTTCGGGGATTTAATAAAGCCAACGTAGTTTCCATTTGGATCGACCAATGCTAACGAAGCATTATGATCCATTGTATATGTTCCTGGCTGAGACCCAGGGATTTTTCCGAAAGCGATATTGAGCTGCTGAGCCAGTTTGACAGTCTCCTCAAACTCGCCCCTATATCCAATAAATTCCTGATTAAAAGATCCTAAATAACCTCTCAGAGTGTCTAAGGAATCTCGTTCAGGATCAACAGTCACCATAATCACTCTGACGGGCAATTTGAATTGTTCGTACGCAGCGGATATCAAACTTAGTGTGGTCGGGCAAATATCTGGACAAGATGTAAAAGCAAAAAAGAAAATGTTCCAGTTGCCCTTAATACTATCTAGATTCACGAGCTGTTCGTTTTGATTTTGCATTTCAAAGTCCACTAGCGGTCGCGGGGATTCGAAAAGCACCAGACCTAACTCATTACGCTGTTCTTCAGTTAAAGGTCTGGGAATGAGAAAGCTGGAAAAAAAAAGACCGAGTATTAATGCCATGAAGGCAAGAGTTGAGAGAATCGTATTCCTTATCCCTTTATCCATTCTGATATTTAACCGATCATATATGTTACAGGCAAAAAGTAGTGGTCTAGAAGCAGTGCGGCGAATAAAGCCGCTAGATAAAAAATAGAGTAACGAAAGGTATCAAAAGGTGCATTGGGTGTTTGAGAAAAAATCATCAAGAGCGCCCAATAAATGAAACCAGCGCCTAGCGCCAAAGCTGCAGAGAGATAAAGAAGATTGCTCATTCCAATTACGTAGGGCAAAACTGAGCATATAATCAAAACCACAGTGTAGAGGAGGATGTGGAATTTTGTATATTTCTCTCCGTGGGTTACAGGCAACATTGGAACGTTGACTTCTTGGTACTCTTTTTTTCTATCAATCGCTAATGCCCAGAAATGGGGTGGGGTCCAGGCAAATATGATCAAGACAAGTATTAGCCCTCCGCCATCTATTGAGCCAGTTACAGCAGTCCAACCAAATAACGGGGGCGCCGCTCCGAATAAGCCACCTATGACGATGTTTTGTGGGGTCATCCTTTTAAGGTAAATCGAGTAGATTACACCGTATCCAAGCCAAGAGGCGAAATTTAGCCAAGCTGTCAAAGGGTTAATATAAAACGCAAGAATACAAATACCTGCGGTACCTGAAACTCCGACAAACACTGCGCCATGCAGCGGCTTTACCCGGCCCTGCGCCACCGGCCTATTTTTAGTTCGATCCATCTTTGCGTCAATTCTTGAATCTATTAGATGATTAAGAGCTGCGGCCGATCCAGCTACCAGAGCGATTCCTAAATTCCCAAGGATCAGTATATCAAGAGGAACAAACGCCTCTGAGGCTAAAAACATTCCCACTAAGGAACAGAGCAGCATCAGGAGTACAACTCTTGGTTTGCACATCTCCAAGAAGTCTCGCCACGTTGGGGTTTCTAAATTTTCTAAGAGCGTTTGGTTCACAGCTTTTTGGTCTTCAGATAGTGGCAGAATGATACCGTAAAAGAGCCTATTTTCAACGGCACATCAGGCTGAAAACTTACAAATATTTAAAATTATTACTTTTATCCAATGTTCGAGAGCTTCAGAAGATGCTTTAAATCTTTGAGCATGGGTTTACCAGCTTTATCTAGCGGATAAAAAAGAATGACGTTCCCATTTGGATCCTTCAAAAAAAGACCGGGCCGACCGTTTGAGATCTGAAAAAGGTATCGAGTATTCTGTAGCTTCAGCGATTTGAACTCGTTAGAAAAATCTTTATCTACTTTGATCGAAGGCACAGTATTATCAAGTAGAAGCACCTTTCTCACTCTGTCCGAGTCTTTGCCTAAACCTTTTACCACTTGGGTCGCAAGATAGCTTAGCTCGGTACAGTCAGCTCCGCATTCTGCCTCCAATAGCATCAACGACCATAACCCGTTAAGCGCTGCGAAATCGTTCACCTCGTTCAAAACGATCGGAGGATCTATGAGCTCCCCATTATTTGTTGTAGTAGAGGGCAAGAGATATGGGAAGTAAAAAAAAATTGCGTACGCTGCAAGGAGAGGGCCAAACCCAATAGTCGCAAGGATAAGAAGCTTCGCTCTACTTCTTGTTTTATTTATGGTTTCGTTCATCTTTTTTAAACCTAATTGTGAAAGAAAGCCAAGCGATTAAAATCGCGAGACTCATCAAAAACCACTGAACTGCATAGGCTTGGTGTTTCTCAGGGTTTATGTTTATGAGCTGCCAACCTCTTGGAAGCGCTCCAACTTGGTTGTTTTTCAACCTGATAATAAAAGGCGAAATCTGTTTGTCTATAGCTTTGGAAAGCTCCGGAACTTCGACTTTTTGCACGATTTGGGGAAACTTATAATCCACTCGCTCGGGCTCAAGCGCATAAGGGTTCGGTTTTTGTTTATACACATTCCCTAAAAAGAGTTCAACAGAGCCGTCTATTTTAGGGATCTTTAATTCCGCTGAGCGGGTTCTGCCTGCCGGAATAAAACCCCTATTCACGATAAAGTTCAGCCCACTTCGATCCTCAAACAACTGCAAAACCTCGAATCCAACAACAGCATTTAAGGTCTTATTGTCCAAGAGTAATATAATTTCATGGTTAAAAGTCCCATTGAGAACGACCGGAGTTCCGGTTTCGGTTGAGTTGCTTATATCAACTGCAACGATCCCCGGTCGCGCTCTGAGCTCCTCATTTGCAGATATCATTTCAAGTTTTTCAGTTCTTCTATCTAACTGCCAGAAGCCAAGCTTCAAAAAGCTAACGAAGAAAAATAGGGAAAAAATCGTTAGTTTCCAGTTTAATCGAATCACTTTCGGGTTACTCAAGGAGAAAAAATATGTGAAACAAACCTGTCTATATTTCGTATACTGTCTTTGTCATCTTTTGCGTAAAACCATGTTTATAAAAGTCACCATAGTAGTTCTATTTATTGGCAACATCGTAGCTCTAGCCATAGCCTTGGGCGCGCTTATGAGAGACCAAGGGAAAGAGGGCGGCACACGAACAGCCAAATTCTTGTTATTGCGAGTGTCCCTTGCTCTAGCTTTACTTGCGGTCACTGCTTTTGGCTTCTATACGGGTCAACTAGGGCTGTCCGCGCCCTGGTATAGCGGATAATGAAATAACAAGAGCATTAACTTCCCAAGACGTAGACAAAAACAAAAAGACCAAGCCATACTACGTCAACGAAGTGCCAGTACCAGGCCGCGGCTTCGAACCCGAAGCAGTCGGTCTTTGTAAAATGGCCTCGCCTTGATCGAAAAAGCATTACAATCAGCATAAAGGTCCCGAGAGTAACGTGAGCTCCGTGAAAACCAGTTAACATGAAAAAGGTTGTACCGTATATGCCCGATGCTAAAGTTAAACCCAAATCAACGTAGGCGTGATAGTACTCATAGCCTTGAACAAACAGAAAAACTACCCCCAGGGCGATTGTAGCTATTAACCAGTTGACCAATTTTTTTCTGTTACCCTCATTTATTCCGTGGTGGGCAAATGTCACCGTAAAGCTCGAAGTGACAAGTAGCAAAGTGTTTATCAAGGGGAGGCCCCAAGGGCTTATCAATTCGTTGGGCCCGGGGAATTTTTCCGGGTCTGGAGGAGTCATCATAGGCCAAACCGGCTCATAGTCCTGCCACAGCATGTCTGACGGTCCGCGTCCTCCGACGCCACCAATCCAATCCACGACAAATGCTCTTACGTAAAAAAGGGCCCCAAAAAAAGCGGCAAAGAACATTACCTCAGAAAATATAAACCAACTCATTCCCCAAACAAATGAGCGGTTCAATTGGTCGCTGTATAAATTGGAGTGATTTTCTTTTATGACTTCAGAGAACCAAAAGAAGAGGGTGCCACCCATGACTAGGCCGCCCAAAAAAAATACCACCTCGCCAAAACTGCTATCACTACCCGCGCTCATCTCATTGAACATGTTTGCCATACCATAAACAGTGAGGAATATGCCTAGGGAAGCAAATATCGGTAGCTTACTGCTATGGGGTACAAAGTACTCCTGGTAGCTTTCTTTACTGGACATCAAACATTTCCCAAACTTCCTCTTTGTTCAAAGTTCTACTTGGCTGCAAGTTGAGCGCTATTTGTAATATCATACAGAGTGTAAGAGAGTGTCAAACGATTGAGACCTTCGGGGATATCTCGATCAACAATGAACCTAAGAGGCATGTTTAACTCTTCACCTTTCTTCAACTCTTGACTTTCGAAACAGAAGCACTCGGTCTTGTGAAGATAGTCTGCTGCCGTAAAAGGGGTTACACTCGGTATTGCTTTTCCGACCATCGTTGAATCCGTATCGTTACGAACGAAAAATTGAGCTTCGTTTAACTCGCCTGGCACTACCTCAACCGATCTGGTCTGTGGGCGGAAGGACCAAGACATATTCGCGTTTCTGTTTGTCAAAAATTGCACTGTGACCCTTCGCCCCTCGTCGACGGGTTCGTTGCCAGAAAGCTCATAGCGGCCAGCCGTTTTGCCATTAAGACCGGTGACCTCGCACACAATATCGTATAGCGGAACGAGCAGGAATCCGAAGGCNAACATCCCCAAAACAATAGTAATAAGCTTGAAGACACTTTTCTTTGTCCCTTGAGACTCTAACATCCTATTTCGGCTCCTTTAGCCNCCTCTAGCGTCCGCCAAGTTTTCGGGAGGTGTCGAGAAAGTATGGTACGGNGCAGGAGAGGGTATCGTCCACTCAAGACCCTTAGCGCCTTCCCAGACGTTTTCAGTCGCTCTCTGTCCACCTCTGATACATTTTATAATAATGAATAGNAACAGTAACTGACTAAACCCGAATAAAAATGCGCCACAGCTTGACACCATATTCCAATCAGCGAACTGTAGGGCGTAATCAGGTATTCTCCTTGGCATTCCAGCGAGTCCAATGAAGTGTTGTGGAAAGAAAGTGACATTTATTCCAATAAAGGATAGCCAGAAATGAGTCTTTCCNAGGGTTTCGTCATACATATTACCAGTCCACTTCGGCAACCAATAGTAAACTGCAGCCATTATCGAAAAGACCGACCCCGGAACTAAAACATAATGGAAATGAGCTACTACAAAGTAAGTGTCATGATACTGAAAGTCTGCAGGTGCGATCGACAGCATTAGCCCTGAAAATCCACCGATCGTAAAAAGTATCACGAAGGCGATTGCGAAAAGCATCGGTGTCTCGAAAGTCATAGAACCTTGCCACATCGTCGCTATCCAATTAAAGACTTTTACGCCCGTAGGCACAGCGATTACCATCGTTGCGTACATAAAATAAAGCTCACCTGCCAGNGGTATTCCAACGGTAAACATGTGATGTGCCCAGACTATGAATGATAAAAAAGCAATTGAGGCTGTTGCATAGACCATGGAATCGTATCCAAAAAGTTTTTTTCTAGCGAAAGTGGGAATAATCGCCGAGATGACTCCAAAGGCTGGTAAAATCATAATATAGACCTCGGGGTGACCAAAAAACCAAAAAACATGTTGAAATAAAACTGGGTCGCCTCCTCCGGCCGCATTAAAGAATGCCGTTCCAAAGTGAATATCCATCAGCATCATGGTTACGACGCCTGCTAGAACGGGCATTACAGCAATCAAAAGATAAGCGGTAATGAGCCATGTCCAAACAAATAACGGCATTTGCATGAGTGTCATACCTGGGGCACGCATATTAAGGATAGTGACGATCACGTTGATTGACCCCATAATTGAGGAAATCCCCATCAAGTGGACCGCAAAAATAAAATACGTCACGCTTGGAGGCGCATACTCCGTGGATAGTGGAGCGTAGAATGTCCAACCGTAGTTTGGAGCGCCGCCATCCATAAAAAAAGTTGAAATTAACATTCCGAAAGCAAACGGCAATATCCAAAAACTATAATTATTCATTCTTGGCAAGGCCATGTCTGGTGCGCCGATCATCATTGGAAGCAACCAGTTTGCTAAGCCCACAAAAGCTGGCATAACAGCTCCGAAAACCATTATCAAACCATGCATGGTCGTCAGCTGATTGAACAATTCGGGCTGCACTATTTGAAGTCCAGGCTGGAATAATTCGGCGCGTATCCCAAGGGCGCATATTCCACCCACAAAGAACATTGCGAAGCTAAACCANAGGTATAGCGTGCCAATATCTTTATGGTTTGTCGTATAAAGCCAGCGAGTTATGCCCTTTGCTGGACCATGATCGTGATGATCGTCATGGTGTTCTTCAACTACCGCATTCATATTAACTCTCCTACTGACTTGCCATCATTACGTTAATTTCTTTTGGCTGCACTGAGTCTTGCATATTATTTCCCCATGCGTTTCGGGTATAAGTAACAACCGCCGCTATCTCAGCAGCATTTAATTGTTGGCCAAAGGCCTGCATAGCCGTNCCAGCGCGACCATAAAGTAGAATATCAATATGATCTGCAATCGGACCAACAGGTATTCCCTGTCCAACTAGAGATGGGAAAGCTGGCGGGATTCCTTGCCCGTTAACCTGGTGGCATGCGACACAGTTTTTAACGTAGATTTCTTCTCCTTTCGATACCAACTCATTCATAGACCAAGATTTACCCACGATCTCAAAAACTTTAGCGGCTTCTTCTTGTTTCTCCAAAACCCAATTGTCGTAATCTTCCTGCTCCATCGCATGCACCACAACAGGCATAAACCCATGATCCTTGCCACACAACTCAGCACATTGTCCTCTATATATCCCAGGCTCCTCTACGATGGCCCAGCTTTCGTGAACAAATCCGGGTATTGCATCCTTTTTTACCGCGAAGTCTGGCACCCAAAAAGAGTGGATAACATCGTTAGAAGTGATCAAAAAACGTATTCTTTTGTTGATTGGAATAACCAGGGGATTGTCTACATCCAAGAGATAGTATTCACCCTTCCCAGCGCGATTTTGTATCTCGTCTTGCGGAGTCCTCATGGCACTCATGAACTGAATCTCCTTCGAAGGGTCTTCATTTAGGTAGGTATACTGCCATTTCCACTGATAGCCTCGGACCTCTACATCCAAGTCTGGCTCGCCGGGCTCGTACATATCCCTGAGTGTGCTAGTGGCAGGTACNGCCATGCCGATAAGAATGAATATNGGGATAATCGTCCAAGCAATCTCAAGTTTTGTGCTTTCGTGGAAGGTAGCAGGTTTAGCCCCCAATGATTTCCTATGCAGAATCATGGACAAAATCATCGCCCCAAAGACGATGGTTCCGATGACGCAGCAGATATAAAAAATTAACATATGGAGGTCATAAACCTCCCTGCTTATCTCAGTCACCCCTCTTCTCAAATTCCAGAAGGAAAAATCAGCTGACGCAGGATGAGATAAAAGTAGCGTTGGCAACATCCACAGGTGCCTCAGCCGCTTCGTGTTATTCATTTCGGGAAACTCCATTGCATGAAGGTACTTAAATGGTTTACAGGTTCACAACTACCTTCGTTTTCTAACCTAACCTGATGTTTTTGTTGGGTGAAGTATAACAGTGTCCAAGCCCGCATCTCAAATCTATCCAGAGTGATATTGTTTAGCAAATTGCTGAACAATAGTCTAAAAACCTGTCTAATCTATGTCCCGAAGCTTAATTGGCGTCCACTCTTGAACGATGCTTTTCACAACCTCGTTTTCTTTCTTCTCTGAGAAGTCGCATTTAACGCAATGTAAAGTTTCCTCCCCCTCTCCGTAAATAACGTAAGTAGTATCCTCAGCACGACATCCCTTACACTTCGCCCCGGCAATAAATCTTTTCCTCAAAAAGGACCCCTAATCATGTAAATTTTAAGCGCTAATCCCCGATTGATCTAGAAGGGCGTCAACACTAGGTTCTCGACCCATGAACTCAAGAAACAAATCACCCGCGTCTTCAGAGCCTCCCTTTTCTAGGATTGAGTAAAGGAACTTTTCTCCTGTTTGTCGGTTAAAAATACCGCTTTCNAGAAACTTAGAAAACGCATCTGCGGACAAAACTTCGGACCATTTATAACTGTAATAGCCGGCAGCATAACCTCCAGCAAAGATATGAGAAAAACTGTTTTCGAAGGAGTATCCCTCGGGTGGTTTTATAACTGAAACCTCTTCTCTAACTTGATTTAGGATATTTTCTACCTGTCCCTCCTCTTTTGGATCAAACTCCATATGAATTCTCATATCAAAAAGAGAAAACTCTAACTGCCGTACCAATGCCAAAGCGGAATTAAAATTCTTCGCCGCTATAAGTTTTTTTAAAACATCTTCGGGCAAAGGCGCCTTGGTCTCGTTGTGGCAAGATATGAAGGCCAGGGCCTCGCTCTCCCAACAATAATTCTCCATAAACTGAGAAGGAAGTTCCACGGCATCCCAACAAACTCCGTTGATTCCCGATACTGGTGCGACATCTATCTTCGTTAACATATGATGCAATCCGTGACCAAATTCATGGAACAGAGTGACTACCTCTTGGTGGCTAAGAAGCGCTGGATCTGCTCCAACTGGACCAGAGAAGTTACAAGTCAAAAAAGCCACAGGCTCTTGTTGCTCGCCCTGTAAATTAACCCTCTTTGCTCTGCACTCTGCCATCCAGGCGCCACCTCTTTTATTTTCTCTCGCATAGAGATCTANATAAAAGCTTGCTATTACTTTTCCTTCACGCAAAATATCAAATGTCGACACATCATTATGCCATATCACTNGTGTGCTGTTTTTTTCTATATCAATTCCAAAAAGCCTTCTAGCTACCTCAAACATTCCCGCCAAAACACTTGGAGCAGGAAAAAAGGGTCGAAGAAGCTCATCAGATATCTCAAATAAGTCTTGTTTTAGTTTCTCCGAGTAGTAGGCTAAGTCCCANGGTTCTAGCTTTTCTAAACCATGAATTTTTCTAGCGTGAATCCCGACCAGTTTCATTTCCTCCTCGGCTTGAGATTTTGCTTTCTCGCCAAGCTCTCGCAAAAAAGACAGGACTTCCTCGGGAGAGCTAGCCATCTTCTTGGCGATTGAGAGCTCCGCATAATTCTTGAATCCGAGTACTTCAGCTAAATGTTGGCGCCTCTCTAGTATTTCAAAAATAATTTCTGAATTATCATACCTCTCTCCTCCNGGACCAAATTTTGAAGAACGTGTGCCGTATGCGAAGTATAGTTCTTCACGCAGCTCGCGATTATCGCAATGGTTCATGATTGCTATATAGTTTGGTATTTCTAAGTTTATTAGGTAGCCTTCCGAATCCTTTCGAACCGCAGCCTGCTTCATCAAACTCAACGAATTCTTNGGTACTCCAGATAATTNAGAAACATCNATGATTATTTTNTGCCACTCTTGGGTGGAATCTAAAACNTTGTTGCTAAACCTTGTACTTAGAGTCGAAAGTGAACTTTTTAGTTCTAGTAATTTTTGTTTTTCAGACTCGGGTAGATTCACGCCTGCTAGGTGGAAATCCTTAATAGCATTGGTGACAGCCTTTTGCTTTGCGATTGACAGTTCAGCAAAGGCGCTAGATTTTTTTATTTCCTCATAAGCAACGAGGAGATCGGAATCTTGATCCATCTCTGTCTGCAACCTCGTTATCTCTAAAAGACCTTTATCATAGACTTCCCTGAGCGCCTCTTCGTTACAAACCGCTTGTAACTGTGATATCGGTGACCAAAAGTTGTTAATGTTATCTTCAACCTCTTCTCTGAGAGCAACCAATGAATCATAAGTAAACAGGTTTCCCTTAAGCGCGTCTGCAAGGGAAGAACGCGCTGTTTCAATGAGGTGATTAAGCTCTGGTAAAATCTGACAAGTATCGATATCGTTAAAATCGGGCAAATTATTCCTCTTCACTGCTTTCTTCCTCTTTTCCAACATTCCTAATGTGCTCAATCACTGATTTTGTATCTGGTTTTTTTCCGAACCAGAGCTCGAAAGCCTCGCCTGCCTGCTCAACAAGCATCCCTAGCCCGTCAAAAGCTTTCGCATCAGAATGTGATCTGGTCCAATTTTGAAAGGGTGTTGCTTTGTCGCTGTAGACCATGTCATAGCTAAGCTCTGCTTTTTTTAAAATTCTTTCTGGCAGCGAGATTTCTCCTGCAGCTACCCCAATGGAAGTGCCGTTTATCACAATGTCATAATCGTCGCCCAACTCTTCCGAACGAACAGACTTCAAGCTGCCCGGGTGCAGGGAAGCCAACGCTTCCGCTTTTTCAGGTGTTCTATTGTAAATAGATACGGAAAACGGTTTCTTGTCGATTAATCTTTTCAAGACACCGCTAACTGCTCCGCCGGCGCCAACGACCAAGATATTCTTTTTATGCAATGTGATTCCCAAGTTCGCCTCCAGATCTCTTGCAAACCCCACTCCATCTGTATTTTCTCCTCTCATGAAACCATTCTCTTTGATAATAACAGTGTTGACGGCTTTTGCCGCTTCTGCTTCCTCAGAGCGCTCTCCCACAAGTTTCCATGCTTTTTTTTTGCAAGGTAGAGTAACGTTAAACCCATAGCCTTGGTTTTTTATAAATGCTGAAACAGTTCGATCAAAACCACCATCGGGTACCAAAACTCTCTTATAAGAAATAGATAAGTTAAACTCCTCGGCAAACATCTTATGTATAATAGGNGATTGACTTTGCCGAATAGGGTTACCCATCACAGCAAGGTGATATGTGTTCATCGCAAAACTTCTCCAGTTAAGATATTTTTAATTTGGGTCGGTTTCCCAAGCTTGCCGAGCTCCCCAGCGAGAACATAGTCAATTTCTTGATCAAACANCTCTTCNATNTCATNNACCGATTTTATTGGAGGAAAACCGGAAATGTTCGCAGAAGTCGAGACAAGNGGTCCTGTTAAAGCNCAAAGGGTCTTNATCAAAGGATGGTCGCTGACTCTAAGCCCGANTGTTTTATGTTCCCCTACAACCCATCTCGGGGCGGAACCATTGTCTGGTACCAAATAAGTGATGGGTCCCGGCCAATTTCTGTCCAACTCTTCGTAATTTTTTCTTTTTAGCCCTTCAAGGAAAAGATCAAATTGACCAATATCTTTCGCCACTAATAAAAGGCCCTGATCCACAGACCTCTTTTTNAGGTTTAAGATTTTATCNACAGCGATGCGAGAATAGGGATCGCAACCNAGCCCCCAGACACCCTCTGTGGGGTAGGCGATAACGCCTTGTCTTTGAACAGTTTTCACCGCTTGATCTAAATTAGTTCCTTTTCCCATTTTTTTTTCCAGCAAGTTTATCGCGCTATTTCTTGAGTTTTTATTGAAAAATCCTCTTCAGGCGTTGGAGATTTAGGCTCTAAAAAAGTTTATAATCTGAGGCTTAAAAAATTCTCTCCTAGATAGTTTAACTTTTCAGGGCTAGAAAATGCATCCTCTCGAGATATTAGAGTTTCCAGATCCTAGACTACGAACCGTCGCTAGCCCAGTCAAAAATATTACCGACGAAATTGTTAAATTCACCGAAAGACTCCTGTTCACTATGTATGATGCAACTGGCATTGGTTTAGCTGCTACCCAAGTTAATTTCCACCAGCGCATAATTGCGATCGATATTTCCGAGACAAAAAACAAACCCCTTATTCTTATCAATCCCATAATCACTGAGAGTGCTGGAGAAATTGAAAGCAACGAGGGTTGTCTATCGGTTCCGGGTTTCTATGAACCTGTAAAAAGATTCAGTGAAATAAAACTAGAGGCGATCGGTGCAAATGGTGAGAGTTTCTCTTTTGAAGCCTCAGAGCTGCTTGGAATTTGCATCCAACATGAGATTGATCATTTAGACGGGAAGCTATTTATAGATTATTTGTCCAAGACTAAAAGGCAACTCATAAGAAAAAAGCTGAAAAAAACAAATGCCAATCGTCCAGGTAGCAAGTGAGGATTGTCTTCGCGGGAACGCCAGTGTTTGCTGCAAAACATCTGCAGGCCCTATTAGAAAGCCCCAATGAGGTCTTGGCAGTAATTACGCAGCCAGATAAGAGAGGAAAGCGAGGACGAAGTTTAGTTGAATCTCCGGTTAAAAAAATCGCACGTGAAAACGGGCTTACAGTTTTGCAACCGGTGAAGCTACAAAAGAAAGATCTTTCCCCATTCAGTTTTGAACTGTTAGTTGTGGTTGCATTTGGGCAAATACTAGATCTTGATGTTCTAGAAACGCCTGCGAAGGGGTGTATAAATGTCCACGCATCATTGCTTCCTCGATGGAGAGGGGCTGCTCCAATACAAAGATCCATTTTAGCAGGAGACAAAAATTCCGGGGTCACTATAATGCAAATGGACGATGGATTAGATACGGGGAATATTCTAGCTTCGCAGTCTATCCGGTCTGCTGAGGAGAACTCAGATTCCTTGAGCAACAAATTGTGCTCTGTTGGACAAGGACTTTTGCTTGGAACCTTAGGAGATCTTGACCGACTCCAAAAGAGCGCGATTCCTCAGAATGACGAGCACACTACATACGCACCCAAAGTTTCAAAGGATGAGGCCAGAATAAATTGGTTAAGCGACTCCACTTTCATAGAAAGACAAGTTCGAGCGTTTTACTCATCTCCCGTCGCCTATACTTTTATAGATGGGATAAGATTGAAGATATTTTCAGCGAAAGAGTCGGTAGAACACAAAGGAAATGCTGGAGAGATAATAGACATAAGTAAAGACGGAGTTCTGGTAGGCACGAAAACGAGAGCGATCAGGATAAAAGAAATACAGTTGGATCAAGGAAAGGGAAACATCCTCAAGGGTGCCGACATCCAAAATGGATGGAGCCATATTTTTTCAAGTGGAAAATCTTTCGATCAACCATGAACCATTATTCTATTTCAGCTTTGGTGCTGCGAGACGTGGTGAGGGGAGGTAAATCTCTAGATAAATGCTTAGAGAAAAAGGCGCCAATTGTTAGTCAAATATGTTTTGGGAGTTTGCGCAATTATTTCCTTTATTCAAAAATTATAGAAAAACTCCTACAAAAACCCATCAACAAAAAACATTCTGACCTCTTCAATCTTCTCATAGCTGGGCTTTACAGTTTAGACAACTTAAAGAAACCGTCCCATGCTTGCGTGAATGAATCTGTTGAAGCTGGCGCCTTTTTGGGAAAATCTTGGGCTAAAAACCTAATCAATGCCGTATTGCGAAATTACCTAAGAAAGAAAGACTCGCTCATAGAAGCTGTTAGTCAAGCTTCTCTGGAGGTGGAAACGAATCATCCAGAATGGCTTGTCGCTCTCTTGAAAAAAGACTGGNATAATTGGAGAGACCTCNTAAATGCGAACAATAAAAAAGGNCCTATGACCCTGAGAGTAAACCGACANCGCATAAAAAGATTGGACTACCAGAAAATGCTGGAGGCAGCTCAAATACAATCCGAAAACGGGCTGTTCTGCGAGGACGCACTCACTCTGAAAGAAGCACGAGATGTTGAAACGTTGCCGGGTTTTTCGGATGGGCTGGTATCTGTGCAAGACGAGGGCGCACAAATCGCGGTAAGGTTTATGAACCTTTTGCCAGGGCTGAAAATTTTAGATGCATGCGCTGCGCCGGGGGGCAAAACTTGTCATATCTTGGAGACAAACCCCGACTCAGAACTATTTGCAGTAGACAAGAGTCAAGNGCGATTGGGTCTACTCCATGACAATCTGAAACGTTTATCGTTAAACGCAAAAGTCATAAACTCTCGGCTAGAGGATTTTGGGCCAATGCAGAAATTTGACCGAATTCTTTTAGACGCTCCATGCTCAGCAACGGGAGTGATAAGGAGGCACCCTGATATAAAATTACTGCGCAAGCCAGACGATATTGGTAAGCTAACAATGCAGCAAGAGAAGCTTATCGAGCACTCCTTTAANCTGTTAGCTGAAGGAGGTGAACTCCTCTACGCTACTTGCTCGGTATTGAGAATGGAAAATGATTCCATAGTTAAAAAGTTTATTAGCAGAACCTCGGATGCCGGGATTAAAAAAATTGATCTATTGGACAAAGTAGGTAAATTAAATTTCGCTAGGACCAAACTAGGCGTTCAGCTTTTTCCCACACCTGAATACCACGATGGATTCTATTACTCTTCGATCTTACGGAAANACAGATGAAAATAATTATATTAGGTGGGGGCCAAGTAGGGGCAAATCTAGCACAGAATCTTACAAAAGAAGCCTCAGACATAACGGTGGTGGACAGAGATTCAGAGAGACTAAGAGAACTCCAAGACAAACTAGACATACAAACAATAAGAGGCATGGCCTCGCATCCAGAAATCTTGAAACAAGCAGGAGCCGAGGAAGCCGATATGCTCATCGCGGTAACGTCAAGCGATGAAGTAAATATGGTTGCATGCCAAGTAGCTCACACAGTTTTCGATATAGAAAAAAAAATTGCACGAATTAGATCCTCGGCTTACATAGAGAAGGGTATTTTTAAAGATGAGGCAATGCCCGTTGATGTAATTGTCAATCCGGAAGAGCTTGTCACGCTCGATATCTTAAGATTGATTGAAAATCCCGGAGCTCTTCAAGTAATGGAGTTTGCTAATGGTCAGGCTCAATTAGTTGGGATGAAGGCTTTTTATGGAGGGCCTCTCGTNAATCAAGAACTTAGATATCTCAGACAACATATGCCTAAAGTCGACACAAGGGTAGTAGCGATTTTTCGTGGAGACAGTCCCATTATTCCTCAAGGTGATACGGTAATCGAAGCTGACGACGAGGTTTTCTTCATCGCTGCAAAGAAAGATATAAAAAACGTTATGTCAGAAATGCGAAGAGCAGAAGCGCCGAATAAGCGGATAATCATAGCCGGGGGAGGNACTATAGGCAAAGGTTTGGCTAAGGGCGCCGAGAAAAAATTCAGTGTAAAAATAATAGAACAAAAAAAACAAACTGCCTTAGAGCTATCTGAGGAACTTGACTATGCGATTGCACTGGCAGGCGACGCGTCAGATAGAAGTTTGCTAATGGAAGAAAACATAAACGAAGCAGATGTTTTCTGCTCGGTGACGAGTGACGATGAGACCAACATAATGTCAGCGATGTTGGCAAAAAGTCTAGGTGCAAGGAAAGTGATAGCCCTTATCAACAATCAAGCTTACGCTGACCTCATAGAAGGAGGCAACATTGATGTGGTCATTAACCCTCACCAAGCGACTTTGGGTTCTATACTCGCTCATATAAGGCAGGGGGACGTAGTTCGCGATCACTCACTTAGAAGGGGAGCGGCAGAAGCTATCGAGGCCATTGCCCATGGTGACAAAAATAGTTCCAAAGTAATTGGTAGAAGAGTTGAAGAAATTGATTTGCCTTCTGGAACCAACATAGGGGCCATTGTAAGAGGAAATGAGGTGCTAATGGCGCATGACGATATAGTGATAGAACCAGACGATCATCTGATTTTATTCGTCGTAGAGAAAAAAAGAATAAGAGATGTAGAAAAACTATTCGAAAACACTTCCAGGTTATTTTAATAAAAAAATGCACTTCCAAATAACAGCTAAGATCGTAGGAATATTATTAGTCGTTTTTAGCGCAACTATGATTCCGCCAATCTTAGTCGCGTTAGTATTTAATGAGCCCCATCTTGTCTTCCTGAGGGCTTTCGGGGTTACATTTTCCTTCGGAGCGACCCTTTGGATACTTTTTTCGCGAAGCAAAGCAGATATGAGAACGAAAGAAGGTTTCTTGATAACCGTGTTCTTCTACATCGCTCTTGGCTCTTTTGGAGCAGTCCCATTCATTGATGATAAAGGGCTTGGACTTAGTACAGCAGATGGATTATTTGAATCTTTTTCTGGGCTTACTACTACTGGAGCTACCGTCATCAAAGGTTTAGATGAGCTACCCAAATCAATCTTATATTACAGACAACAGTTACAGTGGCTAGGTGGGATGGGGATTATTGTGCTGGCGGTCGCGATTTTACCCATGTTAGGAATTGGAGGGATGCAACTTTACAGAGCCGAAACTCCTGGACCCGTTAAAGACTCAAAACTCACCCCTCGGATAAAGGAAACTGCTCTGGCGCTTTGGTCCATCTATCTTGGTCTCACGGTTGCCTGCGCAGTATCGTATTCCTTAGCCGGAATGACAGTGTTTGATTCAATCTGTCATAGTTTCTCTACAATTGCCATTGGAGGATTCTCAACACACGATGGCTCTATTGGATTTTACGAGTCACAGCTAATTGAAACTGTTTGCATAATTTTCATGCTTTTAGCAAGCCTGAACTTTGCGCTTCATTTTTTTGCGTTAAGAGAGAAAACCGTTGGACACTACTTACAGGACGACGAAGTGAAATTTTTTCTCTCTATAATCTTCGTGAGTATCCTTTTAGTTACCCTTTTNTTGTTAAGCGAGTCTGTATACGGCCCGNACGCTGCCCTTCGAATGAGCGCTTTCGAGGTAGTTTCAATTTTCACGACCACAGGTTACACAACTGCGGGATTNTCATCNTGGCCCTCGATAATTCCTCTTTTTATTTTTTTCGGGGCTTTTACAGGTGCATGCGCTGGATCGACTGGTGGGGGGATGAAAGCGATACGAGTCCTGTTGATTTGGAAGCAAGGACTCAGGGAAGTTCATCGCTTAATACACCCTCATGCCATGTTCCCCGTTAAGGTTAATCATCGGCAAGTGCCAAGTGAGGTAATGCAAGCAGTTTGGGGATTTTTCTCAATTTACGTAGTGATATTCATCTTTATGTTGCTCGCTCTTATGTTAACTGGCCTTGATTTTTTGACCTCCTTTTCAGCAGTTGGAGCAACCATTAACAATCTAGGCCCCGGGCTTGGAGAAGTATCGGAGAATTACTTAAACATTACCGATTCTGCAAAAATACTTCTTTGCTTTTCTATGGCTCTAGGTAGATTGGAAATATTCACATTACTGGTTCTTTTCTCGCCTATGTTTTGGAAAAAATGAGCCAAAAAAGAAAAGTGAAATGGAATAATTACTATAAAACGACTACAACCGATCGATCTGTGGCGGCGGCTCTGAAGGAGAATCTTTCTCTGCTACCCAAACACGGCTTGGCCCTAGATCTTGCTTGCGGCACAGGTGTGAACAGTTTCTTTCTTGCGAGTCTCGGGATGAAAGTTAGGGCTTGGGACTATTCAAAAGAAGCCATAGCTTCGATAAAAGCTTCGCTTACAAACGAAGAACAGATCTACCCTGATGAGATCACCATTTCCAGATCCTGTTTCGAAGATCAGAAATTCGACTTAATTCTTTGTTGTCACTTTCTCGATAGGGCAATTGACCGAGCAATATTTAACGCCGCTGCTCCAGGCGGCCTAATAATCTACCAAACGTTCACTTCCGAAGGGAGAGTTGATAATGGTCCCTCAAATCCTGACTTCCTGCTGAACTATCGAGAGCTATTTTTTCTAGTTAGAGGATGTCAAGTCTTGTCATATAGAGAACAACTTGTAAAAAGATCCGAGAAGGACACCATGCATGGAAAGGCTTATATTATTGCCAAAAAATAGCAAGATTTAATGAAGAGATTTGTAATCCTAGATCGCGATGGTGTTATAAATCGAGACCTCGCGTCTTATGTAAAAACGGAAAAAGAGTGGATCCCGGAAGAAGGTGCTATAGAAGCTATTGCGATGTTAACGAGAGCTGAAATTCCTGTGTTCGTGGCGACTAATCAAAGCGCTGTGGGACGTGGAATAATCTCAAAAACGGATCTTGAGAAGATACATAGAAAAATGAATACAACAGTTGGGGCCGCTGGAGGGCAGATCTGTGACATAAAATATTGTCCTCATACTCCTGAAGAATCTTGCAATTGCCGGAAACCAAAACCTGGGTTGTTGAATCAAATTTTTTATGAGAACAAGCTCAAAGGTTCGGACGGCTTTTTCGTTGGAGACTCGGCGACCGACATTCAAGCAGCCAATCTAGCTGGATGCAATCCGGTTTTGGTTCTTACTGGAAAAGGGAAACAAACTCTTAACATTTTTCCAAAGCAGTCACTGGTATTCGATAATTTGAAGTCTTTTGTCATTTCATTTCTGAGATGAACACATCTTGCCAAATTATAAAAGTAAGTACTCACTTCAAATCTATATGTCCAGATTTGCTACCGCGAGGGCGTTTTCTTCGATAAACTCTCTTCTTGGTTCTACCTGGTCTCCCATCAAATCGCTAAATGCTAAATCAGCGGCTATCGCATCTTGAATTCCAACTTTTAGCATAGTCCTACTTTTCGGATCCATAGTAGTCTCCCAAAGTTGATCTGGGTTCATTTCGCCAAGGCCTTTATAACGACTCCGCGTTTGCCCCTTAATTGCCTCTGATTCGAGCCAGTCAAACGCCGCCTCAAAAGAATTAGTGGAAAACGTTTTTTCTCCCCTCGCCACTACAATTGGAGTATCTCGAAGTTCCTCACTGATCGTTGACAGCCTTGAGACCGATTTATAATCTCCAGAGCTAAAAAAGTCTTTCCCAAACTTAAAAACTTTTTTAGCGCCATGAGTTTCAGAAATCACTACTGGAGAAAAAGTCGATTCATTGTCTTCGCTTGCTACTTCAACTTGATAGTTAGTTACTGACGTCGTCTCAGTGTCAAGCCGACGCTTTAGACCATCTGCCCATTGAACAACTAACTCATTCGAGAAAAGATCGTTGGGCTCCAGTACAGGAAGATTCACCATCGCATTTAGGGCTGCAAGAGGGTAAATTTTTTGTAGTCGACTAAATTTTTGTCTTACCTCTGTATAAGCTCGCGCGAGGTGTTCAAGATTCTCGTTTTCGAATCGTTGTTTAGTTCGATCGATTGTCAGGGACGCGTTTTCCAGAGCCTCGTTTAGAACAAAAGACGCAAGCTCATGCTCATCTTTTATATATTGTTCTACTTTCCCCTTTTTAATCTTATAAAGCGGGGGCTGTGCGATGAAAAGATGTCCATTTTCGACTAGCTCAGTCATGTGTCGGTAAAAGAAGGTAAGCAATAGAGTTCTAATATGAGCGCCATCAACGTCCGCATCTGTCATTATTATAATCTTGTGGTATCGAAGCTTATTAGGATCATATTCTTCTTTCCCTATACCGCAACCAAGAGCAGTAATTATATTGCCCACCTCTGCGGAAGATAACATCTTGTCAAATCTCGCCTTCTCAACATTCAGAATTTTTCCTTTCAAAGAAAGTATTGCTTGAACCTTCCTGTCTCTTCCCTGCTTAGCAGATCCTCCTGCCGATTCCCCTTCGACGATATAGAGTTCACAAAGGCTCGGATCTTTTTCCTGACAATCAGCTAATTTGCCAGGCAATCCAGCAACATCCAACGCCCCTTTTCGACGAGTCATCTCTCTTGCTTTTCTTGCAGCCTCTCGGGCTCGCGCTGCATCGATCATCTTTTGAACAATCGTTTTAGCTTCCGAGGGGTTTTCTAATAGGTATTCAGAGAAGTATGCACCCATCTCTTTCTCAACTGCTGTTTTTACTTCGGAAGACACTAACTTTTCTTTTGTTTGAGACGAAAATTTTGGCTCCGAGACCTTAACAGAAACGATAGCGGTCAGTCCTTCCCTGGCGTCATCGCCCGTTGTACTGATCTCAGTTTTGTTTAACAAACCCTCTGATTCTACATAGTTATTTAACGTTCTAGTGAGGGCGCCCCTAAAACCCTGGAGATGGGTTCCTCCATCTCGTTGAGGGATATTGTTAGTGTATGCCAATATTGTTTCCTGATACGAATCGTTCCATTGCAAAGCAACTTCTACGCCTACTCCATCATGTCCTTCAGTAGAAAAATGAAAAATACTATTAATTGGACTTTTACTGGAATTCAAATGCTCGACAAAGGTTCTAAGTCCGCCTTCATAACTAAAGGTCTCACTTTTATTGGTCTGCTCATCTATAAGATCAATTGATACCCCTGCATTTAAAAACGACAACTCTCTCAAACGTTTGGCCAGGATATCGTACCGAAAGCTTACATTAGTGAACGTCTCTCGAGACGGGTAAAAGCGGCAAAGTGTGCCAGTCTTTAGAGTCTCCTCGATGGGTCGTAATGGAAAATCGGGAACTCCATCGCTATACGTTTGCTCCCAGACTTTTCCATCTCTCCAGACAGTAAGCTCTAGCCGTGATGACAAAGCATTTACTACCGAAACACCAACACCATGCAGCCCCCCAGAAACTTTGTAATTACTATCATCAAATTTACCGCCGGCATGTAACACAGTCATGATTACCTCCGCTGCGGAACGGCCCTCCCCTTCATGCAAGTCTACCGGGATGCCGCGGCCATCATCACTTACAGAAACAGAGTTATCAGAGTGAATGATTACTTTTATTTTAGAGCAAAAGCCCTCCAAGGCTTCGTCTATTGAATTATCAACAAGCTCTTGAACCATATGGTGGAGCCCAGTCCCGTCGTCAGTATCTCCAATGTACATGCCGGGTCTTTTACGAACCGCGTCTAAACCCTTAAGCACTTTAATGCTTGAGGAGTCGTACGATTTTTCTTCAGTCACTTATTTCTCCAACTAGTCCCTGATTTTTCCTCGTTCCACGTGAAACAATTTTGACGATATCATCTCGGTAAAGGTAGAAAAGGCAAATTGATCAACCGCAGTGATGATTATTTGGTGTCCTGTTTCGTATAAATATTCCTGAATATTTTTCCTATGCCACCCATCGAACTCAGCTCCGAGATCGTCAACCAAAAGAATTGTTTTACTCTTATTCGGCGCCTTTTTCTCACTCAAAAATCTGCCTTGGGCTAACTTTAAGGCCCATGCTAGTGCTTTAAGCTCGCCACGAGAGCATGTTTCCGCTGCTGGCTTTCCCCGAATGTGAAGTTTTAAGTCAGCACGATGAAAACCAACGCTAGTATAACCTTTCTCGGTATCAATTTCAGAGTTTCTATCAAAAATCTCATTCAACTGGAGCTTCTCGTCCCAACCGCGAAGATAGTTTAGATCGACATCTCTTAAGCCACTTATCCTGTCAATGATCCCTGTAAAAATCGGTTTGAGCTTTTTGATATATTCGGTTCGATATTCGTGAATTTTCAAGGAGTTTTTTACTAGCCCATCGGTCCAGCTAGCGAGCTCGTCCTTACGTGAGCCTTTATACTGAAGAGCGAAATTTCTCTGTTTTAAACAACGATTTGCTCTCTCCCAAACTTCCTTAAATAAGGGTTCCACGTGAAACGTACCCCAATTCATATAGCTTCTTCTTTTTGCCGGGGAACCAATCAATAAATTTATGCTCTCTGGACTAAGCACAATTGTCGGAAGGCACGAAGCGAGCTCACTAGACTTAAGAATTTTTTCACCGTTTATTCGAATTTCTGACGCACCGGCTCTTGATCGCGAAACACCAACTCGAACCGGCTGATTCTCTCTATTAATGGTTCCCCTTACGATGCACTCATCTTTTCCCTCCATGATAAACGACCGGCGACTGTTTGTTGTAAAAGATCTTGCGCTAGACAAAAAATAGAAAGCGTCTAAAAGACTGGTTTTTCCACTGCCGTTTAACCCTAAAACGAAATTAAACCTAGGATCTAACTCTAGTCTTGCGTTTGCTAGGTTGCGGAAATTGGTGATTGAAATTGATTCCAAACTCATAATGTCTAAGAAAAAAAATAAAATAATTCAGCTTCAGTTTCTCATTNTTTCTACGTCCCTGAATGTGTTCGCCCTTATTCACCTTTCTCGTTTGCAACTTNGACTGTNAGAAGAAATTTTTAAACCTGGGTGAATTACACTAAAGATCTTCAGCTAAAAATATTCGCCGAAAATACNAGACAAGTAAAAAATAATTCAGGGATGAATGCTTTACTTAAAATTCATCTGGGACCAATAAACTTCGATTTTTCCTATAGCTTCATTGGCATAACTACATANAAAAACTGATCGACGTCGGGGTCTTCTAAGATTGCGCTGCTGTTGGGATCATGCATAGTAATCTTTACCTTCTCATTGTCAATTACGCTTAAAACATCTTGAAGATAGCTCACATTAAATCCTATCTGAAGTTCCTCACCTTCATAGTGAACACTTATATTTTCTTCAGCCTCTTCCTGTTCAGGATTATTGGCAGATAACTCAAGTTGGGCACTCGACAAATTCAAACGAATCCCNCGAAATTTCTCGTTTGANAGTATAGAGGTTCTATTTAATGCCTGGCGCAATTCATCNCTTCCTGCCATAACAATCTTACTTCCATCTTTNGGAATAACCCTTTGGTAATCAGGGAACTTGCCATCGACTAACTTTGTAACAAAGGTATAGNTTTCTGATAAAACTTTTAANTTTGCTTGAGAAAACTCTATATTTATGCTTCCTCCTAACTCNGGTAACAGCCTCTGTAACTCCAGAACAGCTTTCCTGGGCACAATTACCTGGACCTCTTTTTCGTTCAAACCCGCCTGCTGTATGTTGCTTACAGCTAACCTATGTCCATCGGTAGCCACTGCTCGCAAGAAATTTTTCCCAGACTCGATAAGCATCCCATTAAGGAAAAAACGAACATCTTGATGCGCCATAGCAAAGCTAGTCTTGTCTAGAAGTAATTTGAATTCTTTGGCATCGGCCTGAACCGTCAAATTAGCATCACTATCATCAAAGGTGGGAAAATCGTCGGCTGGCAAAGTCGATAGAGTGGATCGGAAACGCCCCGACTTTAGCTCCAGTCGATTCTGAGTCAGAGAAAAACTGATCTCCGCTTGTTCCGGAATTTCTTTGCATATGTCTAGGAGTTTTCTTGCTGGGACGGTCACTAAGCCTTCCTCTTCCACAGAGACATCGATAAATGTTTTTAGCTCTATCTCTAAGTCTGTTCCTGTTATCAAAAGCTTTCCTTTCTGTATCTCTAACAAAAGGTTTTGAAGAATAGGTAGGGCCTGTCTTCTCTCAACAACTCCTGAAACCTGTTGTATNGGTTTTAACAGTGATTCTCGATCAACCGAAAATTTCATTAGATTTTTCCTGGTTCCAATAAATAGTGAGCATTTACTTTTCTAGATCAAGAGTTTTCTTAAGTTAAGAAGTCAACATCCTGACTAAATTATTGTAATCTTCCCGAATATCGGTATTACATTCTCTTAGTTCTTCAATCTTTCTACAAGCATGAAGAACTGTAGTNTGATCTCGTCCTCCAAACGAATCTCCTATTTCTGGAAGACTGTGCGTGGTGATCTCTTTTGATATTGCCATTGCCAGCTGTCTGGGCCTTGCTATAGATCTAGTTCTCCTTTTTGAATTTAACTCTCCCACCCTTACTTTATAATAGTCAGCTACTGTCTTTTGAATGTTTTCAATACTCACTTGGCGGTCCTGTATCGCTATTAAATCACGAAGCGCATCTCTAGCCTGCTCAATGTTAATTTCTCGGCCAGTAAATTTTGCGTTAGCAATCACTCTTTTTAAAGCGCCCTCCAACTCCCGGACATTTGATCTTATTCTTTCTCCGAGGAAAAAAGCTGTATCACTGGGCAACAACACTCCCTCCAATTCGGCTTTCTTCATTAAAATCGCTACTCGTGTTTCTAATTCAGGTGGCTCAACCGGAGCAGTCATTCCCCAAACAAACCTGCTCTCTAGTCTTTCTTCTAAACCTTCAATTTCTTTTGGATAACGATCACACGTTAAAACAATCTGGCTTCCATCTTCCTGAAGGCGGTTAAATACGTGAAAAAATTCTTCCTGAGTTTTCATCCCTTTTGCTAAAAATTGTATGTCGTCCATCAGCAATACGTTCACTGTGCGATAATACTGAGTGAAATCTGCCATTTTTCCTCTTTCTATAGCTCGAACCATATCNTCCATNAATCTCTGCGAATACATGTACGCTACTTTTAACGAGGGATGACGTTCTGCAATGGAATTTCCCACCGCATGCATAAGGTGCGTTTTCCCCAAGCCGACTCCCCCGTAAAGGAGGAGAGGGTTGTATGAAGCTCCTCCCACATTTTCTGATACCTGCAGCGCAGCGGCTCTTGCGAGTTGATTCGATCGACCCTCAACAAAAGAATCAAAGGTAAACTCTTTGTTTAGTTCTAAAAGAGGGAAAAATTTTTCTCTTGTTGCAAACGTGTTTGGATTTGATGAAGTGTGAAATGAAGGAGTTTCTTTCTCTAAATCATCACCACCTATCTCGATTCTGAGTTCGCCCTTGATTAGTCGGTGTTGAGTTAAGGTCTTTTTTATTCGCAAAAGATATTTTCGTTCAACCATATCTTTAATGTATTTATTAGGAGCTAAAAGACAAAAGTCTTTGTTTTTCTCTATTAGCTGCAACGGCAATACCCAAGTGTTGAACTCACCACCTGGCAACTCTTCCTTTATATCAGCCAAACAGCGAGCCCAAACCTTCTCAGACAAAATTTACCCCTCAGAAACGTTAAAAAGTGAAGAATCTTAAAATGACTTGCCAGTTGCGCTGATTCCAATTCGAAAAGCGCCCAAAGATGGTAACCTTAAAACAGCTTCCGCCACAACAGAATTTTCCAAACTAGATAAAAAAAAATACTATTATCATATGCTTATAATATTATCGTGTTAAAAAAACCTTGCTAACTTGTGGAAAACTTGTGGAAAAAGACTGTGAGGGAAAGTTATTAAAAAAAACCCTGTATTTGCAAGAATTTTTCCACAATTTATAAAAAAGTTTCTAACTAGTTATCTTTATTTTTTTTCCGATTCAAGTATGTTGATCTTTATTGTTTTTTCTTATTTCTTAACAGCAAAATCTAGCTTAATAAAAACAACAATAATAAGTTTTTAAATAAATACTTGTTTATATAAAGTTGCGCCTAGTTTGACGTCCGTGTGCTTACTAATTTAAAATCACACCCCGTCTACGTCTATTCGGTGATCAAAAATGAAAAGAACTTTCCAGCCAAGCGTTCTCAAACGAAAACGCACTCACGGTTTTAGGTCCAGAATGGCAACAAAAGCTGGACGATTAGTATTGAATAGACGAAGAGCAAAAGGAAGAAAACNCCTATCNGCCTAGGCTAATTTNTTATATTTAAANATACCCCCCTTTCCCTCCCTAATCAGNGAGTACGTCGAAAGGTGAATCAACGTTTCTCTAGTAAAAACAAGCTGACAAATACTGCTCAATTTGATGAGGTATTTAAAAAAAATAGCAAAACTCTAAAAAAGAGGGAGTTTCTGTTTTTATTAAAGGATAATTTAATGGATAAAAATCGACTTGGAATAATAGTTGGTAAAAAAAATATTCCTCTCTCTGTTGAAAGAAGCAAGTTAAAGCGTTTAATTAGGGAGGGATTTCGCACGATGTTACCACCCACACTGGGAATAGACTTAGTGGTCTTGGTCAAACCAGCAGCTAATCAGAGTAAAAACGTTTGGCCNNCATTGAGGGAACTTTTTCTTTCTGTTAATTCCANAAAGCAAGGAAANGAANTTTGAAACAGAGNCTNCTGCTTTTGATNAAAGCCTATCAATATTCACTGTCCTTTTTTATTGGAAGGCAATGCAGATTTTATCCAAGCTGCTCCTCATACGCCTATGAAGCTATCGAGACTCACGGGTCATTCAAAGGTTTAGTTTTAGGTTTAAAAAGAGTTACGAGATGCCATCCCTTTTGCGAGGGAGGATATGATCCGGTTCCACCAAGAACAGAAGGACAAAGCTAAATGGATTATCAAAGAATATTTATTCTTCTAGGTTTGGCTGTTACTTCGTACTTACTAATCTTGGCTTGGAATGAAGACTATGGTGGCGCAAGAAAGAGCAATGACCTATCGGAATCATCTGATATATCTTCACAGGAAATTCTGCAAGAAATGCCGCGATTAGAGACTTTGAGTGATGAGGGTCAAATACCTAGAATCATAGATCAAGAGGCCTTTAATGCAAATAGAGAGAACGTAAAAGAAANGTCTCGGCCGTTAATAAACATTTATACAGATCTCTTTGATTTAAAGATCGCTCTGAATGGTGGAGACATCACGAGTGTCGCGCTCAAAGAATACCCCAAAGACCTAGATGATCCCGAGGACCCGTTCCTGCTAGTCGATCCCAGAAACTCTTATGTAGCTCAGACTGGTCTAATAGGTCAAAACGGAACTGACAAGAAAGCTGAAAGGCCGACTTTCAAAAGCGCGAAGATCGATTACAGAATGGGGACAGCAGACGAGCTAGTGGTGGAACTATTTCACACTCAGAAAAGCGGAACGGAAATCAAGAAAGTTTTTAGGTTTCGTCGAGGCGATTACTTAGCAAATATATCATACGAAATAAATAACAAGTCTTCCGAAGCTTGGTCAGGAGCGATGTACGCCCAAACTAAGCGAGATGGAAACGTGCCTGCTGGATTTGAGGCTAATTTTATGGGGATGCAGCCATTTGTGGGGGCGGCTACCAGGACCCAGGACCAGATCTTTGAGAAAATAGAATTTGATGATCTGGACGAGGCACCGTTCCGTTTGACTAGATCGGAGGGTTACATGGCGATGGTTCAGCATTATTTCATAACAGCCTGGGTGCCATCTGATAATTCTACCTTGCAAAATTATTATGCGAGAAGACTGGGTAATAACGACGTTTACTTAATGGGTCTGACTACTCAGTCAGTTTCAATTGAACCAGGAGAACAAGAAGAAATTTCAATTAGCTTTTATGCGGGACCTAAAAATCAGTATAGGTTGCAGGAAATAGCTACTGGCCTTGATCTTACTGTAGATTATGGCTTCCTCTGGTGGTTATCGCAGCCGCTGTTTTATCTCCTCACATATGTGCACGGTTTAGTTGGCAACTGGGGGTTAGCAATTATCGGTCTTACACTAATCGTAAAGCTAATCCTTTGGCCATTATCANCGTCNGGGTATCGGTCCATGGCCAAGATGCGAAAGCTCAGTCCAGAGATGGCTCGGTTAAANGANCGTCATGGAGAAGACAGGCAAGCATTTTCTCAGGCAATGATGGAGCTCTATAAAAAAGAGGGCACAAATCCGCTAGGGGGATGTTTTCCGATCCTCTTACAGATGCCAGTGTTTTTAGCGCTCTATTGGACATTGATGGAAAGTGTAGAGCTGCGGCAAGCGCCCTTTTTTTTATGGATAAAAGATCTTTCCGTGATGGATCCNTACTTTGTTTTACCGATTTTGATGGGCGTTTCAATGTATCTAACGCAGAGAATGCAACCTGAGCCACCTGACCCTGTTCAGGCGGCTGTTTTTAGGTATATGCCAGTGGTCTTTACGTTTTTATTTCTTTGGTTCCCNTCGGGTCTCGTTCTTTACTGGTTAGTAAATAATATTCTATCGATCATCCAACAATGGTTCGTTACGCGCCAATTGGAGAAATAAAGTTGAAACAGAGATAATTATGGCCTACATCAAAGATACGATAGCGGCCATAGCTACCCCGCCAGGAAAAGGGGGTGTAGGTATCGTTCGCATATCAGGGCCTGAGGCTGCTCGAATAGGCAAAGAAATCTCGAAAAAAGAAACGGAACCGAGAGTAGCGACACTCGTAAGCTTTTACGATTCTCATAATAGAACTATAGACCAGGGATTGTTGATTCGCTTTATTGGNCCCCATTCCTTTACGGGAGAGGATCTTGTAGAGCTTCAAGGACATGGAGGTCCTATTGTGATGGATCTTTTGTTAAAAACCGCGATTCAATTGGGAGCGAGACAAGCTGGTCCGGGAGAATTCAGTCAGAGAGCTTTTCTGAACGAGAAAATTGATCTCGTTCAAGCAGAGGCCATAGCTGATCTCATTAATAGTTCGAGCGAGCAGGCAGCGCTCGGATCAATGAGGTCTTTGCAGGGAGATTTTTCACACAAAATTAATTTTATTTTAAAAGAACTTATTCAAGTCAGAGTTTTAACCGAAGCCGCTGCAGATTTCCCTGAGGATGACATTGAAGCAGAAATTGATCACGACGAGAAGAACATATTAATACGATTGTTAAAAGAGCTGGATGAACTTCTAAACGGGGCAAAAGAGGGGGAAGCTTTTTCGAAAGGCGTTAACCTAGTTCTTTTAGGAAAGCCAAATGCAGGAAAATCGAGTTTAATNAATGCATTGTGCAGAAAAGATGTTTCGATAGTTACAGATATCCCAGGTACAACAAGAGATGTTGTAAGAGAAGATGCTTTGATAGAGGGCATTACATTCAGGATTCTAGACACTGCTGGCATAAGGAAAGCAGAGAATAAAATTGAGATGGAAGGGGTAAAAAGGGCCCGATTGGAAGCGGAGCGGGCGGACATCACCCTCAATCTAGTCGACCTAACCGAGATTTTAAGCGGACAACAAATGGAAGAGATGGAAAAAAAAAAGCGAGATCGTGAGTTAGTAGTTTACAATAAATTAGATCTCATAGACGACTGTCACGATCTTAAGAATTTCTTGTGTGTTTCGGTAAAAACTGGCCAGGGTCTAGACACACTCAAAGGTAGATTAATTAAAAAGCTCGGGCTTGTTAATAGCGGGGATTCAATGTTTAGTGCAAGACGNAGACACATAACAGCNATTGAAAGTACGCGCAACCACATTTTAAAAGCGATAAACTTGATAGAGAATAAAAGNCAAAGTGATATTTTCGCCGAAGAATTAAGACTAGCTCAGATTGCTTTAGATTCAATAACAGGGGCCTTTTCCACAGATGATCTCTTGGAAGAGATTTTTAATAATTTCTGCATAGGGAAGTGATGTATGAGAATAATTAGAAGTACCACTTTGACTCTTGGAATAGCCGTAAAATCAAGCTAGAGGTTTCTATGGAAGCGTTCGATGTAATTGTTGTAGGTGGAGGGCACGCTGGCACGGAGGCGGCCCTCGCGTCTGCCCGGGCCGGAGCAAAAACTTTGATGCTGACTCAAAACATNGAAACCGTTGGCCAAATGTCCTGTAATCCTGCTATCGGAGGCATTGGAAAAAGCCATCTCGTAAAAGAAATAGATGCGCTGGGGGGAGCGATGGCGTTAGCTGCTGATCGAGCTGGTATCCACTGGCGAATTTTAAATTCTAGAAAAGGCCCAGCCGTTCAAGCGACTAGAGCTCAAGCTGATAGATCTTTATACAAGGCAGCCATTCGAGAAATAGTTGAAGCTCAAAGCGGTCTCTCAATATTTCAACAATCGGTAGTGGATTTTAAATTCAAAGGACAAAAGGTAGACTCTGTAGTTACAGATAACGGGTTGAGAATAAAAACAAAAAGTCTGGTCCTTACAGTAGGCACTTTTCTTGGCGGTGTAATTCATGTTGGATTAGAAAAGCAAGCTGGTGGGAGAATGGGCGATGTTCCGTCCAATTTGTTAGCCGAAAAACTGAGAGAACTGGAATTTGGGGTTGGTCGTCTTAAAACCGGCACTCCGCCGCGAATTGACGGAAAGACTGTTAACTTTAATTTACTTGAAGAACAACCCGGTGAACAAAATCGGCCCACCATGTCATTTCTGGGTAAACCGGAAGATCACCCCAGACAAGTCCTTTGCTACATAGCGCATACGAATGAAAAGACCCACAATTTGATAAGAAAAGGGTTAGATCGATCACCACTTTACACCGGAAAAATAGATGGTATAGGTCCCAGGTATTGTCCTTCCATCGAAGACAAGATCGTTAGATTTTCAGACAAAAGCCAGCATCAAATTTTTATTGAGCCAGAAGGGCTAGGGACTAGGGAACTTTATCCTAATGGAATAAGCACAAGCTTGCCTTATGATGTGCAACTTGAGCTTGTCAGATCTATTGAAGGCTTTAATAATGCTCATATAACAAGACCTGGTTACGCGATTGAATATGATTATTTTGAGCCTAGAGATCTTTATCCAAGCCTTCAAACGAAAAAAATCGGAGGCCTTTTTTTTGCAGGGCAGATCAACGGAACTACCGGATATGAAGAAGCAGCTGCCCAGGGACTAATTGCCGGTTTGAATGCGGCTCGTCTTTGTCAAGACAAAGAACTTTGGGTTCCGAAAAGAAGCGAAGCATACTTAGGTGTATTAATCGACGATCTCGTCACCATGGGAACTAAAGAGCCTTATCGAATGTTCACCTCTAGAGCGGAATACCGATTAACTCTTCGCCAAGACAATGCTGATAGACGACTAACACCTAAGGGTCGAGAACTTGGAATCATCGGAGAAGAAAGATGGNCNAAATTCTCTGAAAAAAGCGACCAAATTGAGCAACTAGCCAAAAAGATAAAGAGAATATTTATTTCGGCGGAGGACAAAAATGTCAATGCCATGCTCAATAAGCCATTAGGTAGGGAATACAGTCTATTTGAAGTCATGAAAAGACCTGAGATCAAAGGAACTGGCTTATTAAAGGCAGCAGGTTTAAAAGATATTTCTTCAAGTGTCGCTCAGCAGATCGAAATAGATTGCAAATATGAGGGATANATTAGTCGACAGGAAAAAGAGATAGAAAAGAATAAAACTCAGTTTGATCAGGCGATTCCCACAGACTTCTGTTTTGAATCCATACCTGGCTTGTCTAACGAAGCAAAGCAGAAGTTAGCACTTATAAAGCCAAAGAATTTGGGGCAGGCTGGAAGAATACCTGGTGTGACCCCAGCCGCTGTCTCTCTTCTGATGGTTTATTTAAAAAAGGGAGATAGCATAAGAAACATGCAAGTTGATTGATGTCATTAGGCATTGCCATAAAAGATGGGCTTATCTCCCTGGGCTTGGGGAATAATGAAAATTTTNTNTCTAATCTAGAGGCTTATCTTGTTTTATTATCTAGGTGGAACAGAGTGACTAATCTTTCTGGGATNAAAAGACTGAAAGATATGGTGCCTCTGCACCTAATGGACTCACTATCCGTTCACGCCTACATAGAGGGAAACACTATTTTGGATGTTGGAAGCGGCGCGGGCTTGCCCGGCATACCGCTAGCGATTTTGTACCCAAAAAAGTTTTTTACCCTGTTAGACTCGAATGGCAAGAAAACAAGATTTATGCGACAAGCTGTAATAAATTTGAAACTCGACAATGTTCAGGTAACAAAAGAAAGAGTAGANGCTTTTCAGGGTGAGTTTGATCATGTTATCTCACGAGCATTCAGTTCGATCAGAAAGTTTTTGGATTCCAGCGAGCGATTAGTAAAACCGGGTGGGACCCTTTTGGCNATGAAAGGAGATAAAGTGGAGCAGNNGAACGATAAGAATATTCGCGTNTACCCTCTAGCAGTTCCTGAAATAAAATCTCCCCGCCATATATATGTGATTAAAAAACCTACGAGATTTATAAAGTGACAATAGTATTTGCTGTTGCAAACCAGAAAGGCGGCGTGGGAAAGACGACAACTAGTGTCAACTTAGCCGCGTCGCTTGGATTAATGAACAGACAGGTGCTGCTCATAGATCTTGATCCTCAAGGCAATGCTACGATGGGAAGCGGCATGGAAAAAAAAGAGCTCCCCTACTCGGTTTATGATGTNTTAATCGGAGAAAAATCTGCAGAGGAAAGTTTGGTGAAGGCTGAAGCTGCTGGTTACGATGTTATCGGGGCGAATTCTGATTTGATTGGAGCGGAGATAGAGCTCCTAGATTTTGATAGGAGAGAATATAGACTCAAAGACGCATTGCTAAATTTCGAGGAGAAATACGATTTTATCGTATTAGATTGCCCTCCGGCATTAGGGGTTTTGACCTTGAACGGGTTAGTAGCATCAGATAGTGTTATTATCCCCATGCAGTGTGAGTACTACGCGCTTGAAGGGCTCACCGCACTGTTAGATACCATAGATAGAATATCGTCTAGCCTGAACCCTAAACTAAAAGTCGAAGGATTACTTCGAACTATGTACGATCCAAGGAATAGTCTAAGCAGAGATGTTTCACTGCATTTGATAGACCACTTTGGTGATGCTGTTTATAGGACTATTGTTCCCAAGAATGTCCGGCTTGCTGAGGCTCCCAGTTATGGTGTGCCAGTGCACTTTTATGATAAATACTCCAGGGGATCCAGGGCATATTTAGCTCTAGCTGGCGAGGTTCTGAACAGGCATCCAGAAGCGGCAGATAAGGTTGAAGAGAATGGTGACTAAGAAAAGAGGTCTCGGGAGGGGCNTGGATGCGTTATTGCCTAAGAAAAAAACTAATTTGGTGGNGGAGTCTTTAGAGGANGGCTTGAGAGANATTCCGATAACAAATATNCGCGCAGGCAAATACCAGCCNAGAAGAGTATTTCGCGAGGAATCGTTAGAAGAATTAGCAGCATCAATTGTTTCTCAAGGCCTTGTACAACCAATCGTTGTAAGACAGATCGAGANGGGCGACTACGAAATTATATCNGGAGAACGTCGCTGGAGAGCATCTAAACTGGCAGGCCTGGAGACAGTTCCTGCGATTGTAAAAGAAGCTAGTGATGAATCAGTTTTGGCAATGTCGTTGATCGAAAACATTCAGAGAGAAGACCTGAACCCATTGGAAGAAGCCTATGCAATGCAGCGTCTGATAGATGAGTTTAATTTGACTCATGAAGAGGTAGCTAAGTCACTGGGAAAATCAAGGAGCGGGGTTTCGAATACGCTGCGATTAATTAACTTGGATATCGAAGTTGCTAAACTGCTTTCAGACGGAAAAATTGAAATGGGCCATGCACGAGCCTTGCTTGGGGCAGAAAGCAGCAAACAACTTTTTTTAGCAAACATAATCCTTAAAGAATCTCTTAATGTCCGGCAAACAGAGGAATTAATTAGAAAAAATCTGAAGAGGCAAGATGATCGGATTTCTCCCGCGAAAAAGGTCGACCCTGACAACGAGCGATTGGAGACCGAATTGAGCCAAAGGCTTGGACAGCCAGTAAAAATTACTAGCTCAGTTGCAGGGAAAGGGAAACTAGAAATTTCATTTTCGTCTCTTGATGAACTCGATGGTCTTCTAGCCCGGCTTGGCTACCAGGATTAATTTTAATTGCAGCTATTTTTGAAAGTTAGTGTAAATCCAAAATTCTAATAAATTTCCTAAATCCTTAAGTTCCAAGTTGCTCACCAACCTCTTAATCACTATACTGCGCTTGGAAATTTGAAGAGTTCAAGGAGAGTTTTTACTGTTGGTAAAAATTTCTAAGCCCCTTTTAAAGATACTCCAAATTCAAATTTTTATGGCATCGATTTTGGGCCTGCCTCTTTTTTTTTTCAGAGGGGATGTCGCCGTTGCTATTTTAGCAGCTTTAACGGTGGTAGCAGTTCCAGGATTGTATACTTTGTTCGTTAGCTCGTTGCCTCTGGAGAGTGGTTCGACAGGGATAGGAAGGGTTTTAAAGGCAGAAATTGGGAAATACTGTATCACGCTATCCTTGTTAATTGGGATTTTTGTATCGGTGAAGGACTTGAATCCGGTGATTTTTTTCATTTCTCTTCTGGTTCTATACTTCAGTCCAGCGCTGTTGCCTTTCGTAACGAGGATAGAGAAAGATAAATTTATATGATCAAAACTATTAACCAGGGAAAGACGTTTTTCAGATAAAAGAAATTTATGGCTACAGAATACGAAACCTCAGCGGACTATATCCAACATCATTTGACAAACCTAACCTATGGCCGTTTCCCCGACGGAAACTGGGGCTTCGCACGTGGTCAAGAAGATATAAGCTCCATGGGTTTCTGGGCGATTAACGTTGACACGATGTTCTGGTCTTTGTCCTTGGGGCTTGTTTTCCTCGCAGTTTTTTCTTGGGCAGCGAAAAAAGCTAAACCTGGAGTCCCGGGAGGTCTGCAGAACTTTTGCGAGTATGCAGTGGAATTCGTTGAGAACAACGTGACACAAGTTTTCGGTACTAGGCCCAACCCAATAATTGGGCCCCTCTCCTTAACGATTTTAGTTTGGGTCTTTTTGATGAATCTAATGGATCTTGTGCCAGTGGATTGGATACCCCACGCAGCTGCGTTAGCTGGGATACCCTACATGAAAGTGGTATCGACTACCGATCCAAACGCTACGCTCGGTATGTCGATATCAGTGTTTGTATTGGTCTTATATTACAATTTTAAAATTAAAGGTCCTATCGCTTTTGGAAAGGGTTTGGTGACTCACCCGGTTCCTCATTGGAGCATGTACTGGTTTAACTTTATATTAGAAACGGTAGATATGTTGGCAAAGCCACTTTCGCATGGTTTAAGGCTTTTCGGTAATTTGTATGCTGGGGAGATGATCTTCATTTTGATCGCACTCTTGCCGTTCTACGCTCAGTGGCTGCTTTCGCTGCCGTGGGCAATATTTCACATATTGATTATTTGTTTGCAGGCTTTTGTGTTTATGATTCTGACGATTGTATATCTGACTCAAGCACATGAAACCGAAGAGCATTAAAATAAAAAAACAGAAAGAATTAACAACGTAGGAGAAAAAATAATGGAAAGCTCGCTTATATTGATCGCTGGGGGAATCCTCATGGGTTTGGGAGCGATCGGTAGTGGAGTCGGTATTGGTATATTGGGGGGCAAGTATCTTGAAGGGGTTGCACGTCAGCCGGAGCTTCAGCCAATGCTTTTGACTCAACTCTTCATCTCTTTGGCGCTCGTTGATGCCGTTCCTATTATCGCAGTAGGCATATCACTTTATATGATATTTGCGCTCTAATAAGCGAGCCTTTTTTAAGGGAGAGCATCAGTGAACATTAATCTAACGATACTAGGACAAGCAATTTCATTCGCGTTTTTTGTGGTTTTTTGTATGAAGTATGTTTGGCCACCCCTCACCAATATTCTAAGAGAGCGCAGAGAGGCGATAATTGACGGTCTAGAAAAAGCGGCCCGAGCTGAAAAAGAGCTTGAGCAAGCCAACGACGCAGCCGGCCAAGAACTTGAGCAAGCTAAAAAGCAATCCGCAGAATTAATCTCGCAAGCAAGATCAAGAGCTGCGCAGTTAGAGGGAGAAGCTAAAGAACGAGCCAAAGAAGAAGCAGCAAGAATAATCGCCGGAGCGCAAAGCGAAATAGACCAAGAGATTAGCAGGGCTAGAGAAGAGCTAAGGGCCCGGGTAGGAGCGTTAGCTGTTCAGGGTGCTGAAAAAATATTGGGCTCTGCCGTTGACCGTAACGCTCACGAAAACATGCTCAAAAAGTTAGCAGAGGAGCTATAGGGACCTGATGGCTGAAGCAGAACTTGTGACAGTTGCTCGGCCTTACGCGCGGGCGATCTTCTCAAGCGCACTAAGCGCGGATGGAAAACTTGATCATTGGTCAGAGATACTGTCGTCGCTGGTGGCGGTTTCAAATCACAAATCTGGAAGAGAGCTATTAAATAGTCCCGGCTATACGAATCAGCAAAAAACAGAATTTTTTGAAAGCGTTATGACCGATAGCTTAGACGTTGAAGCAAAGAATCTGATCTCGCTCCTGGCGGAGAACAACCGGATGGGTTTGCTCGCATCAATCGCGGAAATATACGAGCGGATGAAAGCACACCATCAAAAAACTCTGGAGGTTGAGATAACTAGTGCTTACGAACTATCAAGTGATGAATCTGAGGCTCTCAAAAACGCTCTAAGTGCAAAGCTCGGAAGAGATATTGAGCTAGATATAAGCGTTGATGAGAAATTAATTGGTGGCGTGATAATAAAGGCGGAAGACAACGTCATTGATGACTCTGTCAAAGGCAGGCTGGAGAAGTTTGCAAATAATTTGAACTAATACAAGTAATTTTTGGAAACTTAGATTTCCTTCAAGGAAAAGAATATGGAACAACTAAATCCTTCTGAAATTAGTGACATTATAAAACAACGAATTGAGAATTTAGATGTGTCTTCAGAAGCACGCAACGAAGGAACTATAGTTAGTGTCTCCGATGGAATTGTCAGGATTCACGGACTCGCCGACGTTCAGAACGGTGAGATGATTGAGTTCCCAGGAAATGTTTTTGGCTTCGCCCTCAACTTAGAGCGGGATTCTGTGGGTGCAGTTGTGCTAGGTGATTATAAGGCACTTAAGGAAGGTCAAAAAGTTTACTGTACCGGAAGAATTCTTGAGGTTCCCACAGGACCAGAGCTTTTAGGACGTGTAGTGGATGCATTAGGTAATCCGATTGATGGTAAGGGTCCAATAAATGCAAAAGCGTCTTCTCCTGTGGAAAAAGTTGCGCCGGGTGTTATCGCTCGCCAGCACGTCGACCAGCCTGTTCAGACAGGATTGAAATGCATTGATTCCATGATTCCAGTTGGAAGAGGACAAAGGGAGCTTATTATTGGAGACCGACAAACTGGCAAAACTGCTATTGCCTTGGATGCTATTATCAATCAAGCTCAGACTGGCATCAAATGCGTTTATGTGGCGATAGGCCAAAAGAATTCTTCTGTTGCGAACGTTGTTCGCACCCTTGANGAACATGGCGCTATGGAAAATACCATCATTGTTGTAGCAGGCGCTGCTGACCCTGCTCCCATGCAGTACGTATCNGCATACTCCGGGTGTGCGATGGCGGAGCACTTTCGAGATCGAGGAGAGGATGCATTAATTATATACGANGACCTAACCAAGCAGGCTCAGGCTTATCGGCAGGTCTCTCTTTTACTCAGGCGACCACCAGGCAGAGAAGCGTATCCAGGAGACGTATTTTATTTGCACTCTCGATTATTAGAACGAGCCGCGAGNGTAAACGAAGATTACGTNGAGGAGTTCACAAAGGGCGAAGTAAAAGGAAAAACAGGCTCTCTTACGGCATTGCCGATAATCGAGACTCAGGCTGGTGACGTTTCTGCATTTGTTCCTACGAATGTGATATCCATCACAGATGGGCAGATATTTTTAGAGTCTGACAAATTTAATGCAGGAGAACGACCCGCGATGAATCCGGGAATATCGGTTTCTCGAGTAGGCGGTGATGCTCAGGTCAAGTTTATGTCAAAGATATCAGGTGGTATTAAGCTTGCTTTGGCGCAATACAGGGAATTAGCAGCATTTTCTCAGTTTGCTTCAGATCTTGATGACGCGACTCGACGCCAGTTGGAACATGGCGAGCGGATCAATGAACTNATGAAACAAAAGCAATATTCGCCGATGACGGTGGCGGAAATGGGTGTGGTCTTATATGCGGCAAACGAGGGTTTTCTGCAAGATATCGAAGTGGAAAAGATATTAGATTTTGAAGCTGCTCTTATGTCATACATGAACTCAGAAGAGGCCTCTTTTATGGAACAGGTAAATAAAGAGGGTGCTTACAGTGAGGATGTAGTGAACAAAATGCATCAATCAATNGAGAAGTTTAAAAACACTCAGACTTGGTAAAAAGTAGATAGCTAAAATATGGCAAGTGCAAAAGAACTTAGAAAACAAATAGGCAGCATAAAAAACACTCAGAAAATAACCAGTGCCATGGAGATGGTGGCCGCCAGCAAAATGCGGAAGGCTCAAGAGCGAATGGCNCGCGGCAGACCCTACTCNGACTGTATCAGATCGGTGATTGGGCACGTCGCTAATGCTTCTCCCGAGTACAGACATTCCTTCATGAGGGAAAGAGACGTAAAAAGAGTAGGTTATATAGTGGTCACAACGGACAAAGGTTTGTGTGGAGGACTGAATGTAAATCTTTTAAAAGCCGTGGTTGCAGACTTAAAAAAGTTTTCTGAGGAAGAGATTGAATATGACCTTTGCTTGATAGGCAACAAGGGCGCGCAATTTTTTCGTAGTTATGGGGGTAACGTTTCGGCGGCAAGTAGTCATTTAAGTGAGGAACCAAAAATCAGCGACCTTATTGGCAGTATAAAGGTAATGCTTGATGCATTTGAATCCGGGGAGGTGGATAAGATCTACCTTGCAAACAATGTTTTCGTAAACACCATGACGCAGTCTCCAACCATTCGGCAATTGGTCCCCTTGGATCCATCAAAGGAGGAGGGTATAGACGGGCATAGATGGGATTATATTTACGAGCCAGACGCAAGGCAGCTGATTGAGGGACTAGTCACTCGGTTTATAGAGGCTCAGGTATATCAAGCTGTAGTCGAAAACGTGGCCTGTGAGCAAGCTGCAAAAATGATTGCTATGAAAAGTGCTACAGATAACGCGGGTGATTTGATCGACGAGTTGGAGTTAGTAATGAACAACGCTCGTCAAGCCGCAATTACACAGGAATTGTCAGAGATAGTTAGTGGGGCGGCAGCTGTATAAAATCTCGTCGTCACGAACAAGGTAAAGAGGAAAAAATAATGAGCAGCGGAAAAGTCGTATCGGTAATTGGAGCCGTAATAGATGTTGAATTCCCGAGAGAAGAAGTACCCCAGGTTTATGACGCTCTAAAAATCGACCAGAGCAACACTACGCTTGAGGTCCAGCAGCAGCTGGGTGACGGGGTTGTCAGAACAATTGCAATGGGTGCTTCAGAAGGAATTGCTAGAGGGGTCGCAGTATCAAATACTAATGCTCCAATTTCCGTTCCTGTTGGGGATGCGACCCTTGGAAGAATTATGGATGTTTTGGGAAACCCGATAGATGAGAAGGGCCCCATCAACGAAAAAGAGAGAATGCCGATTCATCGTGACCCTCCTAGTTTTGAGGAGCAAGCGGGCGGAAGAGATCTCCTCGAAACGGGTGTAAAGGTAATAGATTTAATATGTCCTTTTGCAAAGGGCGGAAAAGTTGGTCTCTTCGGCGGTGCGGGTGTAGGAAAGACAGTCACCATGCTCGAGCTTATCAACAATATCGCAAAAGAACACTCAGGCTTGTCAGTGTTCGCGGGCGTTGGAGAGCGCACGCGGGAGGGAAATGACTTCTATCATGAGATGCAAGATGCGGGGGTCATAGATAAGATATCGATGGTCTTCGGACAAATGAACGAGCCCCCTGGGAATCGGCTACGAGTGGCTTTGTCAGGTCTAACGATGGCTGAAAAATTTCGTGATGATGGTAAAGACGTGCTTTTGTTTGTTGACAATATCTACCGTTACACACTAGCGGGCACCGAGGTGTCTGCCCTGTTAGGCAGAATGCCCTCAGCAGTAGGATATCAACCAACACTTGCTGAAGAGATGGGGGTACTTCAAGAGAGGATTACCACGACGAAAGATGGTTCGATCACTTCCGTTCAGGCTGTTTACGTTCCAGCAGACGACCTTACAGACCCTTCGCCTGCAACAACATTCGCGCATCTTGACTCAACAGTCACCCTCTCGAGAGATATTGCGGCTCTCGGTATATATCCTGCTGTAGATCCTTTAGATTCAACTAGCCGGCAGTTAGATCCACTTGTAGTTGGAGAAGAGCATTACAGCGTAGCTCAGGGCGTTCAGGGTATTCTTCAGCGATATAAAGAATTAAAAGATATTATAGCCATTTTGGGAATGGACGAGCTCTCAGAGGAAGATAAATTAACCGTCTTCAGAGCGAGAAAAGTGAGCCAATTTTTTTCTCAACCGATGCATGTAGCGGAAGTTTTCACTGGCCAGCCAGGAGTTTATGTTTCTCTCGCAGATACTATTAGAAGTTTTAAGGGAATTTTAGAAGGTGAGTATGATTCACTTCCAGAAGCGGCTTTTAGTATGGTTGGGAGTATTGAGGAAGCCGTCGAAAAAGCCAAGACTCTGTAATCAGGAAAAGTTATATGGCCCCCACCGTACTTTGTAGCATTGTCAGCGCTGAGGAAGAAATTTTCAGTGGACCCGTTGAGATGGTTGTTGCAACAGGAACTATTGGTGAACTCGGGATACTCCCTGGTCACACACCTCTTCTAACTGGGGTTCGTCCAGGACCTGTTCGCTTAATCCTAGAAGGCGGCACCGAAGAGACCTTTTATGCTTCTGGAGGTTATCTAGAGGTTCAGCCTACCTCCATCACGATCCTCGCAGATACAGCATTGAGAGCAGAGGATTTAGATGAGGCCGCTGCTATAGAGGCTCAGAAAAAAGCAGAGCAAGATCTAGCGGATCAAAACAGTGATATCGATTTCGCCCGAATCGCAGCGGACCTAAATGAACAAGCTGCTATCCTNAGAACTATCAGGAGAACCAATTTGGGTAAAAAACCTGGCAAAGATCGATCTAATGATCTTTGAAGTATAAACNNCTTAAATCGAAATAATTAAGCTGTTGCCCTAAACCTGAGAAAATTTAGGGTAAACTCTCTTCCCATGATAAGGCCTATTGAAATAGTGATTTTGGCTGCTGGTGCTGGAAGTCGCATGCGCTCAGGAAAACCTAAGGTTTTGCAAACTCTAGGAGGCGAGCCCCTTCTTCATCATATCCTTAAAACTGTCCATGACTTGGACCCGAAGAAAATCCATGTTGTTGTCGGACAACATGCGTCTGAAATAACGCAGGGGATAGATCAGAGAATGAAAATTAATTGGGTCATGCAGGAGGAACCGAAAGGAACTGGTAATGCTGTGGTCCAAGTTGTTCCTCACCTAATGCAAGAAAGTAGGTTACTTGTTCTTCTGGGTGACGCTCCCTTAATAAAAAGCAAAACAATGCAAGGGCTTTTATCAGAAAAGAGCGATCTTGTTATTTTGACTACTACAGTAGCGGATCCAACAGGATATGGAAGAATTGTAAGAGAAGGAGGAAAATTGTCGGAAATTGTTGAAGAAAAAGACGCCAGCAAATCACAAAGACTTATAAATGAAATTAATACGGGTGTTATGGCAATTAATTCAGCAAAGGTACAGGATTGGGTGAATAAAATAACTGACGATAATGTCCAAAAAGAATACTTGTTAACGGATATAGTTAAGATCGCAAATAAAGAAAAAGCTTCGGTGTCTTCTATAGCGGTATTCGACCCTTCTGAGGTTGAAGGCGTCAATACCTTTTCTCAATTAGCTAAAATGGAGAGAGTTTTGCAAAAGGATAAAGCCGAGAAGTTGATGGAGTCCGGGGTTCACATTCTGGATCCGACACGTATTGATATAAGGGGGACTTTGATTGCAGGGAAAGAAGTCAGCTTAGATATCAATTGTGTTTTCGAAGGAAAAGTTGTCCTTGATGACAACGTAAAGATCGGGCCCAATTGTGTTGTTGTCGATTCTAAACTTGGCGCGGGCACGGTCCTGAAACCAAATTCCGTCGTAGAGGGTGCAGAGATAGGAAAAAACTGCAGCGTTGGTCCTTTTGCACGATTGCGCCCTGGTGCGTTACTTGGTGACGACGTCTCTATTGGCAATTTTGTAGAGGTGAAAAAAAGTTCCTTTGGTATAGGTGCTAAGGCAAATCATCTTGCCTATGTGGGCGATGCCGAGGTTGGTGCTGGTGCAAATATTGGAGCTGGAGCTATTACCTGTAATTATGACGGCACTAATAAATCAAAAACTAAAATAGGAAAAAATGCGTTTATTGGTTCTAATTCATCCCTGGTTGCTCCTGTTTCTATAGGGGATGATGCAACTGTCGGAGCTGGATCTACGATCACCAAAGATGTAAAAGATGGAGATTTAGCGGTTGAACGAAGCTCCCAAAAAAATGTCTCTGGCTGGACGAAACCGAAGAAAAGGGAATAAAAAATGTGCGGCATTGTCGGGGTAGCAGCCAAAAGGGAAGTTGGGAACATTCTTTTAGAGGGACTGCGCCGCTTGGAGTACCGCGGCTACGATTCCGCAGGACTTGCAATTCTTGACTCCTATGGAAGCCTTGATCGGCTGAGAACCTTGGGGAAAGTGGATAGCTTGAACGAAGCTTACAAGGAAAACACGCTAGAAGGCTCCATAGGAATTGCGCATACGAGATGGGCCACTCATGGGAAACCTAGCGAAAAAAATGCTCACCCACATCGATCTG
>PARM01000011.1 GCA_002711495.1 Gammaproteobacteria bacterium | reverse complement strand
ATGAAAGATAGCAAGGTTATAGTAGCAATCAACAAAGATGAAGATGCACCGATTTTTCAGGTTGCGGATTTCGGTCTAGTTGACGACCTTTTTAAAGCAGTGCCGGCTATGGATGAGATGCTTTAGAGCATTATTTAAGGAACAGTGAATCTCAGTTAAACACAAGAGAGCCAATCTTCATCTGAATCTTCGCTAATTTGCTCGAATAACGGAGATGACAGATATCTTTCTCCTGTGTCAGGTAACATGACGCAAAATGTGCTGTTCTCGGGGGCAACCTCAGCTGTTTTAAAGCAAGCAGCTAGTGTCGCACCCCCTGAAATCCCGGTGAAAATTCCTTCTTCTTTAGCGAGCTTCTGTGCGACTTCTATTGACTCGTCGTCAGATACAGGCACAAATCTGTCTGCAACTTCTTTTTTTAGAACTCTTGGAATGAAATCGGGTGTCCAGCCCTGTATCTTATGAGGTGTCCACTCTTTTCCTGAGAGAAGAGCAGCGTTCTCTGGTTCCGCCACGACTATTTGCGTCTCCGGTCTTGCTAATTTTATTATTTCTCCCGCTCCGGTCATGGTCCCACCAGTGCCCCAGCCGCTTACAAAGAAATTCAGATCCCGATCAGCAAAATCTTTCAAGATTTCTGGGCCAGTTGTATTGCGGTGGTATCTGGGATTAGCTTCGTTTTCAAATTGCCTTGAGAGAAACCACCCATTCTTGCTCGCTAACTCTTCAGCCCGTCTGACCATGCCTGAACCTCTCTCTGAAGCAGGTGTCAGTATTACTTTCGCACCGAGCGCCTTCATAATTTTTCGCCTCTCAACAGAGAACGTCTCTACCATGGTCGCCACAAATGGATGCCCTTTGGCCGCACAGACCATCGCAAGGGCGATGCCGGTATTGCCTGATGTTGCTTCTATGACAGTTTGACCTGGTTTTAAATCTCCCGATTTTTCTGCTGCATTAATAATGGCAACAGCCAATCTGTCTTTCACGGAAGCCATCGGATTGAATGCCTCGACTTTCACAAAGACAGTCTGTTTTTTTGGGGCTATGTGATTTAGTTTTACAACCGGGGTGTTTCCGATTGTGTCTAAAATGCTGTCGTAGATCATATCCTCTGCTGCCTGTCTTAAATGTTAAATTTTATTGGATCTGAGTCTTGCAAAAAAGGTTTTTCAAGGTCTTTGTTAATACTTTTCTCCATAACCATATACCGACCTAGTTATAAAGCGTGCTTTCATGAAACCCTGGCTCAGCTAAATCTTCTGTCCGTATACCAATTTACTTTTCTAGAGGACGTTTCAATTTGTTCAGCAACATCTAGGATGAGAGCAAAGAGAGCCATTCGAACTACCACACCGTTATCGGTTTGTCTAAATATAGCGAGATTCGGGTTTTCATTTAGATCCTCGTCCAGTTCTTGGGCCTCGCCCCGACTGTCCCTTGGAAGGGGGTGCATGATAACGGTATTTGGTTCGCAGAATTCAGTGTAAATACTTTGGTTTAGCCTTAAAAGCCCGCGGTATTTATTTGCCTCATTTTGGGAAGCGAATCTTTCTTCTTGCGTTCTTGTCATATAGATTATGTCAGAGTTAGCTATCCCTGAATGAAGATCTTCGGACTCCTCGATCTGGTGCCCTCGTTTTTTGATCAGTGCAAGGTATTTTTCAGGCAAACTTAGATCTCTGGGACTAATTAATGTAAACTCGACTCCTTTGTAGAGACTGAGAAGTTCGCACAAGCTGTGAACGGCCCTTCCAAAACGCAGGTCTCCAACCAATGCGATTCTGAGCCCATCAACTTTTTTTCCTTGGCCGTGCATCTCCTGGCGAATAGTATAGAGATCGAGAAGAGCTTGGCTAGGATGCTCATTAGATCCGTCACCCGCGTTAATCACGGGCACCCTGCTTGCGCCAGCAAATTCTCTCACTGACCCTTCTTGCCCGTGTCTCATAACAATTATATCACTGTATCCTGATAACACTCTTGCGGTATCGTAAAAGGATTCGCCTTTAGCCAGAGATGAGGCTTTTATTTCGGTTGTTTCTCTGACTTCTCCGCCCAACAAATTCCAAGCGCACCCGAAACTCACTCTCGTTCGAGTGCTCGCCTCAAAAAACATATTCCCAAGTATTGCTCCCTCTAGTACTCTCGTTACTTTGTCTCTTCTGGCATAGGGAATCATTTTTTCCGCAACGTCAAACAGGCGATCGATGTCTGATCGAGTAAATTGTGAAACCGATAAGATATGCTCTCCAACGAATTTCATTTGGGTTTTTCCTCCATTAAATTCCCTTTACCTTTTTTGACCGTGTAGCTTTCACTTATCAGATCTCGCATCCACTTATTGGACTGATCACTGTCAGTGCTTTCGTGCCAATAAAGAAAAGTCTCTAAAGACGGTACCTCAAAAGGTAGTTGCAGATAGGTAGTATCGGATGACTCCGCCACGAGGTCTGCGAAAGCTTGAGGGATTGTTAGGGCGAAGTTAGTGTTCTTTAGCAGATTGGGTGCGGCGAGGTAATGTTGTGTTCGTAGAACGATGTTTCTTTTTTTCCCCATTTTCCCAAGAGCAAGATCGACCAAACCCAGCCCTCCTCGGCGAGTTGAAATATGGATATGTTGCAGTTGAAGGTATTCGTGCGTGGTAAGTTCACCCTTTGAAAAAGGATTTTTCTTGCTGACAAGGCAGACATAGGGGTGTTTGATCAGCTTGCGTTGCTTGATCTGTGGGTCTGGTGTAAGCGGAATATCAATAGCGAGATCCAAATTTCCGGAGGCTAGTTCAATATTCATATCCCTTCGGTGAACTTGGTAACACTCTATGGAGACCTTCGGTGCTTTTTTTTTCATGCCCTCGAACAACTCCGGCAGCAACATTGCCTGAGTCAAGTCGGTCATGCTAATCCGAAACCGTTTGTCTGAAAGTCTTGGCTTAAAGCTTTCGCTCTCTTGAACGCTNGATCTCATCAACTCAAGTGATTGACGGATAGCACCGATAATGTTNTGGGAAACTGGTGTCGGGACCATNCCTTCCGAGGTCCTGACGAATAGAGGATCGTTGAAAAGCTTTCGCAATCGCGCTAAAGAATTAGAAACTGCAGGCTGAGTTATCCCAATTATTTCGCCTGCTCTGGTAAGATTTTGCTCCCTGTAAATGGCGTCAAAAACCACGAATAAGTTAAGGTCAACATCACTTAGCTTCATTATCAACTCGCCAAAAACTTATCACTTAGATGAATGAGTATAACCCAGAGTATAAATTAAAGTTATACTACTTTGAGGGAATTCGATTAGGAAGTGTCGTATCCTCGCTCCCTTGATATTTGATAAGATTTGACGCTTAAGAGCTAAATTTTTTGTAACCAAGGTAGGAGAGTTAGGCGTTAGGATAAGCGATAATGAGTAAAGTAGAGAAGTTGAGGCCCTTGCCTTTTAGTTTTGCAAAAAGGAAAGGTGTTTTGATTCAACAACAAGAGTCCCCCCAAAAAAGCTGTCAATTAATTTTCCGCGACTCACTTGATCTTGCAGTTTTTGCAGAGGTTCAGCGTTTTTGCAGTTCCGAGGTTGTGCCAAAGAGGGTAGACAATGTTACCTTCGATCAACTTCTGTCAGAGAGCTATCAAAACGATTCGGACGCAGCTTTACAAATGATTGAAGATCTCGGAGATGCGTTTGATTTGTCCTCAATCGCTGATGCTATTCCTGATAACGCAGATCTTCTTGAGCAAGAGGATGATGCGCCAATAATCAAGTTGATTAATTCATTGCTTGGAGAGGCAATAAAGCTGGCCGCATCTGATATTCACATTGAGACTTATGAATCAAAGTTAGTAGTCCGTTTCCGAGTTGATGGCGTTTTAAAGGAAATCGTCACACCGAGAAGAGCGCTCGCTCCTCTTTTAGTATCTAGAATTAAAGTGATGGCCAGACTCGATATTGCCGAGAAAAGGGTGCCGCAAGATGGCAGGATTTCAGTGAGAGTCGGAGGTAAAGAGGTTGATGTAAGAGTTTCTACGATACCTGCAAACAACGGTGAGAGAGTGGTTATGAGGCTTCTTGACAAGCAAGCTGGACGAAGAGATCTTTCAAAGCTCGGAATGAATTCTGACTCATCTGGCACTATGCAACAACTTCTGGATGATCCGCATGGGATTATTTTGGTCACTGGTCCAACTGGCTCGGGCAAGTCTACAACGCTTTATGCCTGTCTTGATAATTTGAATGAGAGCTCCCGGAATATACTGACCGTGGAAGACCCAATTGAGTACGATATTGAGGGTATTGGTCAAACGCAGGTCAATGCGAAAGCCGAAATGACTTTTGCAAAAGGTCTTAGAGCAATATTGAGACAGGACCCTGACGTAGTAATGGTAGGCGAGATCAGAGATTATGAGACAGCCGATATCTCAGTTCAAGCTAGCCTTACCGGGCACCTTGTGCTTTCAACGCTTCACACGAATACAGCTATNGGCGCCATCACCAGACTAGCTAATATGGGCGTTCAACCTTATTTGTTGAGTAATTCTTTGAATGGACTGGTTTCTCAACGCTTGGTCCGCGTTCTTTGCTTGCATTGTCGGGAACAATATAAAATAGACCGTTATGAACGTGAGTTTCTAAAAGTAAAGGGAAAAAGACCAGCGCTCAAAATTTTTCGAGCTCGCGGTTGCGAAGCATGCGGGCAGGAGGGTTATCGAGGCAGAATGGGCATTTACGAAATAGTAAGAGTCGACGAGGAACTTCGGAAAATGATCCACAGCGGTGCGTCTGAGCTGGAGATGGAAAAATACGTAAGAAAGACCACTGTTGGCATCAGAGATGATGGAAGATCACGAGTAATAAATGGCGAGACCACTATTGATGAGGTGCTTCGTGTTACGATGGGGGAATAGTTGACCGAGAGACCAGTAATTGGCAGCGTTTGAATATCTAGCCCTCGATGTAAATGGAAGGGAAAAAAAGGGAATAGTTGAAGCGGATAGCCAACGGCAAGTTCGACAGAATCTGCGAGACCAAGACCTCACCCCGCTCTCGGTCAGGGTTTCCGAAAAAAAAGTAGGTGAGGGCTCTGGGTCACTATTCGCTGGTCTCTTAAAGACGTCTCTTTCCGTCAGTGAGAGAGCTCTGCTAATTCGTCAACTTGCGACGCTGATCGCCGCCGGCTTGCCCGTTGAAGAGGCCCTTCTTGCCGTTTCAAAGCAGGGGAATAGAAACGCAATCCAGAGTTTGATTCTCAACGTGAGAGCAAAGGTTTTAGAGGGTTACTCGCTCGCTCAGGGCATGGCAGATTATCCTAGAGCCTTTCCGGCCCTGCACAGGTCGACTGTCGCAGCTGGAGAATCTGCCGGACACCTTGATTTAGTGCTGGCGCGCTTAGCAGACTTTACTGAAGTGCAGCAAGCGTCTCTTTCAAAGGTAAAACAAGCGCTCGTATACCCGATAATTCTTTTAGTTTTGACATTAGCGATCCTAGGGGGTCTTCTCGGGTATGTCGTTCCCGATATAGTTGAGGTTTTTGCAGATTCAGACCAAGAGCTTCCCTGGCTTACTATTGCAGTGATTAACGCTAGTGATTTTGTGGTCGAATGGGGTGGAATATTTTTGGTTTTGATATTAGCCCTGGCGCTGGTTCTTGTGAGACTTTTTAAGTCTCCAAAGATCGAGATATCTTTTGACAAGAAGTTGCTTCGATTCCCGGTTGTCGGAAAACTCTCTCTGGGCAATAATGTTTCCCAGTTCGCGAGTACGCTTAGCATACTTACCTCCAGTGGAGTGCCCTTGGTAGACGCGATGCGAATTTCTAGCGAGGTTCTCTCTAACAAGTGGTTAAGGAGCCTTGTGCTAGATGCGACGAACCGAGTGAGAGAAGGCAGTTCTTTATATTCTTCTCTTGATCAGTCAGGCTATTTCCCCCCCATGATGCTTCATATGATAGCCTCTGGCGAGGCGAGCGGGGAGCTCGATCAAATGTTGAGTCGGGTTGCGTTGCATCAGGAAGCAGACGCATCGATGATTCTCAATGTTCTCGTGAGCCTGTTTGGGCCCATAATGCTTGTCTTTATGGGGGGCGCTGTTTTCACAATAGTGATGGCTATTCTTTTGCCTATCATAAATCTAAATCAGCTTGTTTTATGAATCGCGTTTCTGAGTCGAGAGATCTATCAGCACCAATTTTCAAAGGAGATGTTATGAAAAAGAGAAGTTCTGGGTTTACTCTAATAGAAATAATGGTCGTAATCGTGATACTTGGAGTCTTGTCAGCACTCATCGTTCCCAATGTTATTGGTAGGCCTGACGAGGCTCGGGTGGCGGCAGCAAAGCTAGGGGTTCAACAAATCGGTAATGCGTTAGAGTACTATCGATTAGACAACGGGTTTTATCCTAGCACTGAGCAAGGGATTTCTGCTTTGGTCGACTCGCCCACTGGATTTCCAGAGCCCACCAATTGGAATCCAAACGGTTATCTTAAAAGCGTGCCCGAAGACCCGTGGGGTGAAGCCTATCTTTACTTTAACGAGGGAAGAGAGTTTGAGGTCTATTCTTTTGGCGCGGACAGGCAAGAAGGAGGAGAGGGAGTCGATGCGGATGTTAGACTCTCGGAACTTTAGAGCATCATCTGGGGGCTTCACACTGGTCGAGGTGTTGGTTCTACTGCTGATCGTCTCTATTATTTTTGGGCTAACCGTCGCAAGGCTTCCTATTTCTAGTGGTGACGACGCAATCACGGAGCTTCGCCGTTTTGAGAGGCTTTTTTCGATGGCAAGGGATGAGGCCCGACTGGGTGCAAAAGAGTACGGCCTTAGTTCATATGAGAACAGTTACGGGTTCAGTGTTTATGATGATCAAAAGGCCGCTTGGGTTGAGGCGAAAAGGCCTCTGCAAAGAAGAACGTTACCTACTTCCTTGAGCACGAAAATTGAGTTAGGGATTGTGGAGAGAGGATACAGGACAAATGCGAACGATTTCCCGCCTGTGCTAATACTCTCGAGTGGCGAGGTTACTCCCTTTCTATTTCGCCTAGTCTCAGCATCAAGCGGTCAGGAATCTACCCTCTTGGTAGACCAGTATGGAAATATCGCAAGAGATGAGAAGAATTAAAAACNAGGGNTTTACCTTGATAGAGGTGATGATTTCATTATTCATTTTCTCTATNGTCTCTGTCGCAGTGATAAAAAACCTATCGACGGCAATCCGTCAATCAGCCGATCTTAAAGATAGTTTAGAGGCGCGGTGGGTGGCTGAGGATTATATGACTAGAATGCAAATGCTTCCGAAAACATCCGAGAACTTCCCATCGGCCGGATTTTCAAGAGATAGCTCCCAAGTTGGCGATCAAAGATGGGAGGTAGAGGTTGAAGTCCAAGAGACTGAAAATCAGAGTGTTCGGCGGATTATCCTTAAAGTCTATAAAGGTCTTTCTAAAGAGAACTCTACGGAGCTCATTGGTTTTTTGGGGAGATATTAATTATGCATTCTCAGAGAGGCTTTACGTTAATTGAGTTGCTTGTAGCGATATCAATTTTTTCAATTATTGGTCTCGCGTCATATCAATTGCTGCAGACCGCCATAGAGGGAAAGAATCGGATCACTCGCAGCACTGAAGATACTTTGGCTATTGCGCGAGTGGTGGACATGATGACCAGCGATTTTTCTCAATTAGTTCCAAGGCGTATAAGAAATAACTACGGTGAGTGGTTAGCACCTCTGATTTTTGAGGAAGGTGATTATCTGGTTGAGTTTACGAGGACCGGCTGGATTAATCCCTCTGGTAAGAAAAGAAGTACCCTTCAAAGAGTAGCCTATAGCTTCGACTATGATGAGGGGACACTGACTCGTCTTTTCTGGGAGGTTTTAGACAGGGCGGAAGAGTCTGCGCCAGTTGAGGAAATTATCCTTAGCAATGTTGAAGAGTGTCTTGTTGCTCCGGTTCTCGACGACTCGGTGCAGGTCCAGAGCGAGTCGGCTCCGTATCTCCCTATCGCGATAGAGATCGCTATTTTTATTGAGTCGTCTCCTACTGTTTTGAGAACCGTTCGCCTAGTAGAAAACGCTCCTAGTTCGTATGTTGAAGGACCCAAAAAAGGCACCGGGCAAAATGCCGAGACCTAGTGCTGAGTGGAACTCGCTGAGGCAACGCAGCGCCCAGAGAGGCGTTGCGCTTGTCTCGATGCTATTATTGGTGGCACTTGCTACTGTTCTTGCCTCCACCATCGTTCAAGATCAACAGCTTGTAATTAGAGCGGCTGGAACGCATCTAGATCGAGGTCAAGCCAAGCAGTATGCGCTAGGAGGAGAAGAGTTAGCGCGTCAGATTCTGCATAAGGATTACTTGGATGGGCCCGAAAAAGATCATCTAGGAGAGAAGTGGGCAGAAGAGAATTTGACGTATGATTTTGAGTTTGGAGGAGTCAACCTTAAGATAATTGATCTTCAAGCTAGCTTTAATGTTAATACTCTTTCAGAGGGAAATCCGCGAAGATCCTCCTCTCGCGCGTTTTTTTCAAATTTGACAGGAGCGCTTTTTCTTGATCCAGGATCAGTTGAGCTTTTTGAGGACTGGATTGATGAAGACTCCGAGTTGAGACCCAATGGTCAGGAAGATTTCGAATATTTGTCTCTCGAAACGCCCTACCGAGCGGGTAATTCACTTCTTTCCGATGTTTCAGAAGCAGCCCTTTTTCTTGACGCAGAAAGCTTTCGTGTGCTGAAGCCCTACTTGGTTTCTCTCCCCAGTCCGTCGAGTCTTTTAAATGTCAATACGATTGGGGCTCCAATTATTCAGATGTTGAATAATGAACTCACATTAGAAGCAGCTAAATCGATTGCGCTATTTCGGGATTCAGAGGAGGGCTTCGACACCGTAGAGGAGTTTCTTCAAACTCCCGAGCTTGCGGGGTTGAGGATACCTCGGGAGTTGCTCGGCATACAGTCTAATTTTTTTGAAATTAGAATCATCGCGCGGTATCGAGAGCAATTTAGCTATCTACGTAGTATTCTTTATCGTGATTCGTCAGGTGGTGGCAGTTTAATATTGAGACGCGACTTTTCAAAAATGTTCAATTCCTTCTCTCAATCCTTTCCGGACGGAGGAGATTGAGATGAGTGAAACGCTGTTTTTCAGATTAAGCGGGCAAGAGATTGAGTGGGTTGTGCGAGGACGGGATGGGCGGCGGCTGGAAGAAGGACTGTCTGGCGTGGATCTTTTTAATTCTCGCTTCCCTGCAACCTATGCCGGTCTTACTGTTTTTGTTGTTCCTGGAGAAAAGGTCTTGATGACAACAGCTTCCGTGCCAAGCAATCAAAAACGAAAAATCGCACAAGCAATTCCTTTTGTAGTGGAGGAACAGCTTGCAGCTGAGATTGAAGAGTGTTTTTTTGCTATAGGAGAACGAAATAAAACGGGAGAGATTCAAGTCTCGATTATTTACGAGCAGGTGTTAGAGAGTCTGCTGGCGGACCTCGAGGGGCTAGATCTTCGACCAGAGAAAATGATCTCCGAGACATCTTTGGTAAAACCTGGAGACTCCATGGTCGCACTTATCGAGGAGCATAAGGCTCATTTAATGCGTCTAGACGGTTGCGGCATAACTCTTCAAAAAGACAATGTCGGCACTGCGATTTCAATTATTGATCCGTCGAGTAGTTTGGAGCTCATCGGCAGTGGTTCGAGCTTGGAGAGCCTGGCGATTCCGATTGCTGAGGCGCGTGCAAACGAAGTCAATGTTTCGGAGCGTACGGTTGAGTTTATGGGCTTCTCTCAACTTTGTAACTACTTCGACGGCTCTGAAACGAATATGTTGCAGGGGAAATACAAGGTAGAGGAACCGATGCCCGAAATTTCGAAGGAATGGAGGCAGGTTCTAGTTGTTTTGGGGGTTGGCGTATTTTTGCATTTGGGACTGGTTTTTGGTCAGGGTTGGCATCTGTCGAAAGAAAACGATGCGAACAGGTACCTGGCGAGGGAACTATATGAAGACGTATTTTCGGGCGAAAAAAATGTTCGAGATATAAGAAGACGCTGGAATTTAAAGTTAGGCCGAAAGGACAACGACACCGGCAATGATTTTCTCGGTTTATTTTCGAGAGCCGCGGTGGGCATAGAACCCGCCGGATTATTGCTCCAAAATATAAACTATAATGAGAGTCGTGGTGACTTGATTTTTCAAGTCTTTGCGTCAAGTAGCGAGTCGCTTGTTCAATACTCCGAGAAATTGAAGATGGAGGGTCTTTCTGCGGAGATCGGTGCGATCTCTCAAGACGCAGATTTAGTGCGCGGTAGTGTGAGGATCAGCCATGGTAGGGGCCGAAGGTGAATAGTTTAATCTCGCAAATAACCCAACGAATCCAGGAGTTGGAGAGGAAGGAGAAACTCGTGATCTTGGCAGCATCTGCTTTTCTCGCTTTCCTTGCATTCTTTTTACTTGTGTGTGTGCCTATCTATGATTATCGGGAAAAACAAAGAAATTCCTACGAGAAGTCGCTCGATCTCCTCCTTTATCTTCAATCTACTGAGGAAGAGGCAAGGGCCGTAGGCAAAAAAGGCGGAGTGAAGCAGATGTCTGGTCAAATGCTTCTGACTAAAGTAACCCGAACAGCAAAAACTGCGGGTATACAGCCAACNAGATTGCAACCTGAGGGGAACGATAGTGTCAGTATTTGGTTCGACTCTGTCTCTTACCGCGAGTTGATGCTTTTTTTCGAGCGACTTCAGACGCGTGAAACTATTTATATAATTCAGCTGTCGATTGACAAAGGAAACGAGTCGGGAAAAGTTTCGTCTCGGGTTACTGTAAGGTCTTAGCTTAGCAACAAGCTANGTACTGAGTATCCAAAAGAGCGCGCCTAACGCCCCAGCNNCGATGCCAATNTTTCTCGGTTTGGATCCTGCNTCCTCAAGGCGTNTTTGAATGATCACTGAAGGTTCTCCATCTNTAAGCCTNAACATGATCGGAACNTCGAATATGCTTACGCTTACCGCTATTGAGAGCATTGTTGCTATTAATAGAATTTGGGACCAAGTCTCTAAGGGCAACAAAAGAAAGACACCAATCACCAGGCTCCAATTTGCCAGTGGTCCTCCAAGGCTCATCTGCAGGAATTGGCTTTTGGTNTTGCCTTCGTCTTTNAAATTAAAGAAGAAGAAAGAGAAGGTTTTCTCCAATAGTGGTGNATTTGACCCGGAAAGTCGCGCCCCTAAAAAGTGTCCCCACTCGTGCAAGATNGAGGCGATGATAGTACCCGCCACCACCGAGTTGATGAGGGCTAGACCAAGCGCTAGGATAAGCTCACTCTCGGCGGCCCAGTAATCTGATACGCCCCAGAGAGTCAGAGAGCCAAGAACGAAAGCAGCATGTTTTTGTCCTACGTTTACAAGTCTTTTTTTCTCTTCCGCTTTCATCTTCGCCTCCCTTCTAGATTTGCATAACTCTACCAGCAATAGACTACGCTAAACAATCCAGAAAGCAACGCCCGAACCTGAGGGGAGGAACTTCAAAAAAAGAAGCTAAGGTCTGCCCTACATCTGCAAACGAATCGCGCACACCTAAATCAACCTCGCCAATTCCTTTCTTATAGGAAATAATCGGAACAAACTCCCGAGTGTGGTCGGTGCCTGTCCAGGTAGGATCGCAGCCATGGTCAGCTGAAATGATTAAAAGGTCATCTTCGCTCATCGCTTCCTTTATGTCCTTTATGCGAGAATCTAGATAGCACAACGCTTTGCAATAACCGTCAGGGTCTCTTCGGTGTCCATATTCCTGGTCAAAGTCGACGAGGTTTGTAAAAATCAAAGTCTCTTCTTGACACTCATTTGCGGCTTTCAGGGTTTCGTCGATCAGGCTTTCTAACCCAATGGCCTTGGTGCTAGTGCTGATTCCCTTGTGAGCGAATATGTCCGATATTTTTCCGATCGCTGCTACACACTTATCATTTGCGACAAGGACATCCAAAAGTGTGTCCGAATCTGGCTCAATGGAATAATCTTTCCGGTTACCGGTTCTGAAAAAATCATCCGGTTTTGATCCCAGAAAAGGTCTTGCAATAACCCGGCCGATGTTTTCCTCGTACAAAATGTTTCGAGCGATCTCACAAAAAGAAAAAAGCTTTTCCAGACCAAATGTTTCCTCGTGGCAGGCCACCTGGAATACGCTATCACCCGAGGTGTAACAAATAGGTTCGCCAGAACTGATATGCTGTTCACCGAGGGCCTTGATAATGTCGGTGCCTGAGGCGTGGCAGTTTCCTATTATGCCCGGGACTCCGGTCTCCTTGACCAGTCTCTCTAAAAAGTCGGATGGGAAGCAGTTGTCTGTCTTTGGGAAATAGCCCCAATCTTTTAGCACAGGAAGCCCAGCCATTTCCCAATGGCCGCTCGGTGTATCTTTTCCTTTACTGAGTTCTTTGGCGGCACCGTAGGCCCCTTCTATGTTTTTTGTTTCCATGGCGAGCTTTTCGTCGGCAACTTTGTTAGCGGCAGATACCAGACCTAATTCGCATAGGTTTGGTATCTCGGGGTAGAAGCCGTTCTTTCGTTTATAATCTTGCATGACGTGGCCGAAGGTGTTGGCTCCATGGTCCCCGAAAGACAAGGCGTCTGGGGTATATCCAATCCCTAGACTATCAGCTACAAGCAAAATGGCCTTCTTCATGAAAATATTATAGCGCGAATTGTGCGATCGCGTGGAATATTCGGTGGTACAATTGTTTTTATTATTATTTAACAGGAATTCGAATTATTCTCTCATTCCAAAGTTTATTAGGTATGGTTGTGTTGTGCCTTATTGGCTATGCCTTTTCCTCGAACCGGCGTGCAATAAACTGGCGGACAGTGATGAGCGCATTTCTCCTACAGCTGCTCTTCGGCGCTTTTGTTCTTTTTGTGTCCTTTGGCAAGGCNTTTCTTGAAACATTNGCTAATGGNGTCCTTGCANTNTTATCNTCTGCTGANTCGGGCATAAGATTTTTNTTNGGCGANTATGCTNTTGATGGACCAGAATTTGTCTTNGCNATNCANGTATTACCGATTATCGTTTTNTTTGCNTCANTNATCTCAGTNCTNTACCACCTNGGCATTATGGAGCGNATTGTGAGNNTNATAGGTGGCTTTATCCAAAAAATTNTGGGNACNACAAAAGCNGAGTCAATGGTTGCTGCNACTAATATNTTCATNGGGCAATCCGAGGCACCTATTGCGATCAAACCNTTNCTTTCTAAAATGANCAGTTCNGAAATTTTCGCGGTTATGGTNTGTGGNATGGCGACTGTTTCTGGNTCAGTTTTAGGNGGCTANGCGGCGGCAGGNGTTGAAATGAAATATTTGATCGCGGCAAGTTTTATGGCNGCGCCCGCTGGGCTGATGATGGCAAANTTGATTGTNCCCGANGATGAGAGTANNAATTCTGATTCATTTGAAATNGACGAGAANTTGCAAAACGAGCGGTCGNTNAANGTNATTGANGCNGCNGCAAANGGGGCACTGCAGGGATTGCAGCTNGCNCTTTCTATCGGCGCNTTGTTGNTGGCATTCATCGGTTTAATNGCNTTAGTNAANTTGATCATCGGTTGGTTAGGNGGNNTATTCAATTNTTCAGGACTTAGCCTCCAACAAATNCTTGGGTTTATCCTCCAACCNNTGGCATTNNNGATNGGTGTNCCNTGGGANGAGANTAGGCAGGTAGGAAGCTTGTTAGGACAAAAACTCGTGTTGAACGAGTTTATTGCTTANATGGACTTTGTNAGATCCTACCAGGGTGAGCTAAGAGANCGAACCGAGGCAATAGTTACTTTTGCCTTGTGCGGATTCGCTTGTTTTACCTCNATCGCCATTGTCGTAGGTGGGATAGGTTTGTTGGTGCCTGAGAAGCGGGAGATCATGACTCGGCTTGGGCTCAAGGCTGTAGCTGCTGCCACGCTTGCCAACNTGATGAGTGCCACTGTTGCTGGTTTTTTTCTTTCTCTATGAATTAGGACCAATTAATGACTACCCCTCACATAGAAGCTGACCCAGAAGACATCGCGCCTCTAGTTTTGTTGCCCGGCGATCCTTTGAGAGCGAAATTCATCGCTCAGACCTACCTTGATGATGCAAAGCTAGTCACTCAGGTCAGGAACATGCTTGGCTTTACTGGCTCATTTGATGGCAAGAGGGTCTCGGTATTTTCTAGTGGCATGGGCATGCCGAGCATGGCGATCTATGCTACTGAGCTTGTTCGCGCGTTTAAGGTAGAAAAAATTCTCCGAGTGGGCAGTTGCGGGTCTATCGACGATGAACTGAACATGGGTCAGATCGTCGCGGCATTNGGAGCTTCAACCGATTCGAACATGAATAGAGTTCGCTTCGGGGGGTTTGATTTTGCAGCCACAGCTGACTTCGAGATGCTCGTGGACTGGGTTAGATGTGCTGAGCAGAAGGGAGCGAACATCCGGGTGGGCAATGTTCTAACATCAGACACGTTTTACCATTCNTCTAACAATATTTATGATCTTTGTCGTAGCCTTGGAATTTTGGCAGTCGAAATGGAAGCCGCGGCGCTTTATCGGGTAGCAGCAGAGCACCAAATATCAGCGCTTGCTGTTATGACGGTGAGTGACCATGTCTTAAAGAAAGAGGCGATGTCTCCGTCTGACCGTGAGACTGAGTTTAGAAGCATGGTCGAGATTAGTCTGAAAAGTATCACCAGTGAGGAAAAGAGATGAAGACTTCATATAATACCCTTGGAATGGACTTAGACGACGGAGTGCTTGTCGTTTCCTTAAACCGACCACGCGAGATGAACTCTTTTACCGTAGAAATGGCGCAAGAACTGATCATGCTTTTTAACGAAGTTAGCGATGAGGACGAAGTAAGCGCCATCATTGTTACCGGTGCGGGCAAGGCGTTTTGCGCCGGCATGGATCTCTCTGTAGAAGGCAATGTCTTCGGGTTGAATGAGGCTTTGACTCCATCGATTGATCAGATTCACCGAGATTATAATAAGTCCGAAATCGTCGAGGGAGTAAGAGATACGGGTGGGAGGGTTAGCCTTGCAATATACGAATGTAAGAAACCAGTAATAGGCGCAATCAATGGTGCCGCTGTNGGTGTAGGCGCAACCATGACCCTAGGCATGGACATTCGGCTTGTCTCATCGAGAGCAAAAATTGGGTTCGTGTTTGGAAAAATAGGTATCACTCCAGAGGCCTGCTCCACATGGTTCTTGCCTAGGATAGTCGGCTTGCAACGTGCGCTGGAGTGGATTTATTCAGCGGATCTACTATCCCCTGAGGAGGCAAAAGAGGGCGGGCTTGTCAGATCGATCCATGAACCTGAAGATCTTTTGGTGGAAGCGAAGAAGCTAGCGAAGAAGTTCACAAAAAACCGGTCTCAGGTTTCGACCGCTCTTACTAGACAGATGCTTTATCGTAACTCAGCTATGCCNTCTCCTCGCGCCGCACATGAGGTTGACTCGCTCTCGATGTTTTACACTAGCGTGGGTGACGGTAAGGAGGGTGTTGCCTCCTTTCTTGAGAAAAGAGATCCCGTGTTCAAAGGGAAAGCCTCGAGAATGCCTGATTTTTATCCGTGGTGGGAGAGCGAACAGTAGNNCAGATATTATTTTACAAAATTAACAGTGAGAAAAACTTATGGCTGTAGAAATTCAAAAAGAAGGTAACTTAGCAATTATTACGCTAAATCGTCCCGAAGCAAGAAACGCTATAAATGGCGAGATGGCGANAACAATGGAGGCGTGTCTNGACGAATTTGAGAATGATGAGAACCTTTGGGTAGGTATTCTTAAAGCTGAAGGAACAGTGTTTTGTGCTGGAGCAGATTTAAAGGAGATCAATGCGGGAAACGGGGCAAACCTGTCCACAAGCAGGGGCGGGTTTGGTGGGATTGTGAAAAGGGAGAGAACAAAACCTTTAATCGCTGCAATCACTGGCACGGCTGTCGCTGGCGGCTGCGAGATAACCTTGTCTTGCGACATGATCGTAGCATCTAACGAGACAGTTTTTGGTTTGCCTGAAGTCAAGCGATCTCTTGTAGCTGCTGCAGGCGGACTTTTTCGTTTGCCAAGAGCCTTGGGTATGGCNACGGCAATGGAACTTATAACCACGGGCGATCCCCTGCCTGCTCAGCGAGCATACGAATTAGGAATGGTTAACAAGGTTGTTGACAAGTCTGATGTTTTGGGTGAGGCGAAAGCCCTCGCCTCAAGAATATTGGCTAATGCTCCTCTTGCGGTGCAGGCAAGCCGCAACGTCGCCTCTAAGGCGATGATTGACGATGATAGCGACCTCTGGAGAGCAGGTAATAAAGCGTTTCAAGGCATTGTCGGTACTGAGGACTATAAAGAGGGGCCCTTGGCCTTTATCGAAAAACGTCCGCCCAATTGGAAAGGCAAGTGAAGAAAAGCGNCCGCTTTTAAGAATCNTCCGNTCTTTGTAAACCTGTTCGCGTTATGAAGATTGGACGNATGGATAAAATCAAATGGTCTAACCANGTNATTGAAAACGGNNCAGCCGCTTCTATACTTTAACTNTTTANANNNGGCGGCNGGGTANNAAAANNNGTNNTNANGCGCTCGCAAAGAACCACTTNGCNTCCTTNTTNTATTGANTCAAAAAGCCGCCTGCNTCCNTAAGNTNNAAAGGTTCCCCTTTTCGCGNNNGAGCAGAAAAATNAGCCGCTCGCGCCTNTTTCTCTTGGTTTCCCACTTTCTCAGGGCAACTAGAATTTCCTAGTAGCTTTATCCGGCATTAGTGAAAATCTCTAGATTTTAAAGAGAAAGCCTCTAGGAAGTGACTAGCATCAGATATTTCCTTAGCGATAACGTGAATGATCTTATCTTTCTTTTCTAGGATTCCCTTTATTGTCAGAAGATTCCCCTGAACAGCAGAGGCTCGATATCTCTCAAATATATTTTTCCAGATTATGACGTTGATGTTATTTGTTTCATCTTCAAGGGTCAGAAATAGAACACCAGAGGCAGTCGAGGGCCTTTGTCTGCCAGTCACTATGCCGGACACATTCACAATCTGTCTTGTCCTTAAGCCCCTTAATGAGTCAGCTGTCTGGTGATCTCTGAACGGATAGTCCTCTCGTTCTCTTAGCATCGCAAGTGGGTGACGACCGAGTGTTAGTCCCATGTTTTGATAGTCAGCCCTAAGGTCATCTGCCTCGGTGGGCGTAGGCAGTAAATTTTCAAGCCTAGGTTTTGGTTTTTGGTTAGTAGTTTCAGATCGAAACACTGGTAGGTCTGGTGGCAAACCTAAGATTTCCCAGTGCGTCTGATGCCTGTTCCCAGACAGATTTTTAAAAGCACCACTTTCCGTTAATTTCTCAAGATCACCTTTGTCTAGGAATGCTCTTTTTTTAACATCTTCTATACTTTTTATAGAACTATCTTTTCTTGCTTCCTCTATGCTCAGAGCGCTATTTTTTTTAAATCCTTTAATTTGATGAAATCCTAGTCGAATGCACGCTTGCTCTTGATAATTTTTTTTCTTTTTTTCTGTTGGCTCTAGCACAGATTCCCACATGCTTTTTTCGATATCTACCGGTAAGATTTTAATGTTGTGACGAAGAGCGTCTTGAATGAGTTGCGATGGGGAATAAAACCCCATGGGCTGGCTATTTAATAAACCACAATAGAAAGCAGCTGGCTCATGCTTTTTTATCCAAGCTGAAACGTATACCAGAAGAGCAAAACTTGCAGCATGAGATTCAGGGAAGCCGTAAACACCAAAACCTTTGATTTGATCAAAGATTCGTTCTGCAAATTCTTTACTATGACCCCTATCAAGCATCCCAGTAATAAGTTTTTTCTGGAAATGACCTAACCCTCCCTTTCGCTTCCATGCGGCCATTGCGCGTCTTAGCTGGTCTGCCTCACCAGGAGAAAATCCAGCGGCAACGACGGCCAACCGTATTACTTGTTCCTGAAATATAGGCACTCCCAGTGTCCTCTCCAGTACCGCTTTGATATCGTCATTGGCGTAGGATATCTCTTCTTCACCGTTACGACGTTTTAGATAAGGGTGAACCATCTTCCCTTGAATAGGACCAGGTCTTACGATCGCAACTTCAATAACGAGGTCATAGAAGTTCTTGGGCTTTAGTCTTGGAAGCATCGACATTTGCGCTCGGGATTCCACCTGAAAAACTCCTATGCTATCTCCTTCTTGCAGCATCTCGTAGGTCGACTTATCTTCAGCTGGAATGCTAGCCAGTGACAGATTGCTACCGCGGTAGTTATTAATTAGGTCGATGCTTCTTCTTATGGAGCTGAGCATTCCTAATGCCAACACGTCGACTTTTAAGAGTCCCAATGACTCTAGATCATCCTTATCCCACTGAATAATAGTTCGGTCTTGCATGGCGGCGTTCTCAATTGGCACGAGAGTGGATATCGGGGCGTCTGATATCACGAATCCGCCTACGTGCTGAGATAAATGTCTTGGGAATCCTAAAATCGCTTTAACTAGAATAAGGAACTGATGAATCCTTTGGTTATTGGGGTCTATGCCTGATTCCCTGAATTTTCTTTCGAGTTCTTGTTGATTCTTCCACCAAGAGAGGGACCTTGTTAATCTGTCGATCAAGTGCAAGCTGAATCCTAGAGCTTTTCCAACATCCCTGACGGCACTTTTTAATCTGTACGTGATGACGGTTGCGGCAAGCGCGGCTCTGTCTCGACCGTATTTTTTATAGATATATTGAATGACTTCTTCGCGGCGTTCATGCTCAAAATCAACATCTATATCTGGGGGTTCATTTCTTTCTTTCGAAATGAACCTTTCAAACAACAGGCTTATCTTTGATGGGTCTACTTCGGTGATGCCCAGGCAGTAACACACCGCGCTATTAGCCGCGGAGCCTCGTCCTTGACAAAGAATCCCTCTGCTTTTCGCGTACTGTACGATGTCAAACACGGTCAAAAAATAAGACTCGTACGTCATCTCAGAGATCAGCCTTAATTCTTTTTCAATTAATGCTACGACGCTAAGAGGTGTCTTTTGTGGCCATCTCTTTAAAGCGCCAGCGAAGGTCAGTTGTCTTAAATAATCAGAGGGTGATGTCCCAGCAGGTGTGATTTCTTTTGGGTACTCATACCGGATTGTGTCTAGTGAAAAATGACACATTTCAGCGATCCGAACAGACTCCTTAAGTAGGTTTTCGGGATAAAGCTCTAGTAAAGTTTCATGAGACCGAAGATATTTCTCTCGGTTAGAAAAAAGCAATTTTCCTACTAAGCTAACTGGCTGACCGATTCTTATTGCACATAAGACGTCGAGTAGAGCTTTTCGGTTAGGTTGGTGCATGTGAACGTTACCAGTTGCTACTAAGGGTATACCAAAATTTTTTTGTATACTGAGGCCGTGCCCGTAGCTGCTTTCGGAGTAGCCATCAGGGAACAGCTCTACGCCAATCCAGAGACGGTCAGAGAAGATCGTTTTCAGACGGATTGCATATTTCGCATGGTTTATATCAGCCCTCTCAGGAATCCATATCGCCAGACACTCACTACACCCTAAATCAAGATCCGAAAGAGATAGCAAGTATTGGCCCTTGTTTGCGCGCTTTCTTCCCAGAGTGATTAAATTACAAATTTGTGCGTAGGCCTGTTGATTGCACGCCAGCAAGACGATTTTTATATTTTCAGATGTGTTGAACTCACTGCCTACTATTAATTTTACGTGGAACTCTTTCGCGGCCACGTGAGCTTTAACCACGCCAGCCATCGAGCATTCATCGGTTAATGCGATACCGCTATAGTTCAGATCAGCAGCTCTTTTGATAAGTTCTCTTGGGTGAGACGCGCCCCTTAAAAAAGAGTAGTTACTCACGCAATGTAATTCAGCGTACATCCGTAATTTCTTAATACTGTATAAATGTACAGTATATTACGTGACACGATTTGAAGAAAGATCTAAACGTAAATCTGTGCAGCCAAGAATCAAATTTAATAAATCTTAAAGTTATCTTTACGTCTATTTATTGACGCTTAATGATAGCTCTCTAATCTCGCCCGAATTCAAGGCCACAAAAAGAGAAAAATCTAATAAGGCTCGCGACCAAGACTTTTTAGCCAAACTTATCAATTAGGAGAGGAAGTAAATGAACAAATGGTTCCTGGCTACACTACTCGCAGTATTTTTTCTAGCAAGCTGCGGGGGAGGGGGCGACATAAACATAGCTCCTGTTACGAATGATACGTCGGTCAATAATTCCAACAATACGACGACCGAAACGGGAGAGGGGACAAATCAAAACGCATTCTGCGCGTCCTACCAGAACTCGGGTGGCCAAACGATAGAGGGTGAAGCGGACGGAAATGGAAACTGTACCTACAGTGCTTCTTTCTTGGATGCGGGTAATCCTTTGGAGGTTGATATGACGATTCCTGCTCTCGCAAACGGTGGCGCGCACCTTTTCTCAGGCAGTATCTTTGTCGGGAGAAACTACGATAGCGACGAGGATCTGGCCGCGGCCGGTATCTCGGAGGGTGGGGATGGCCCTACTTTAACGGTCGAAGCGGGCGCAACGGTCGCATTTGCTACCAGCTCAGACTTTATGATTGTAAACAGGGGTTCAACTCTGTTCGCGGTGGGATCGGCTTCAGCGCCAATAACGTTTACGTCTGTCTCTGATGTCAACGGCACGGCAGGGCCTGAAGACGTTCAACAGTGGGGCGGGGTGGTCATTAATGGTTTCGGCACCACAAACAAGTGCGCCTACATCGGTAACAGAGGAGAGGCAGGTTATTCGACTTCGGACTGTCACGTTGCGGCCGAGGGCGCGGCTGGCTTAGACACGTCTCACTATGGCGGAGACAACGACGCGGACAGCTCTGGGCGGCTTGAGTATGTGGTTGTGAAGCACACGGGCGCGCAGGTGGCGAACGGTGACGAGCTGAACGGGATCTCTTTTGGTGGCGTGGGAAGCAACACCATCGTTGAAAACCTCCAAGTTTATTCTACCTACGACGANGGGATCGANATGTTCGGCGGNTCGGTTAACTTTACTAATTTTNTAGGCGTNTACGTTCGAGATGATTCGATTGATATAGATGAAGGTTATAACGGAACTATCANNAANGCNTTGGTGATCCANAGCGCTNCTGACGGCAACCACTGTATCGAATCNGACGGGCTNGGAAGTTTCTCCAGNCTGACTGATGCGGAGGTAGAAGCGAAAATANCTCAGGGCATTAACAGTGCNCCNACGATTACGAATCTTACCTGCATTATCTCNCCAAACGAGACNGGNACGCATGATCCAGGGGCNGGCTGGAGGCTTCGTGAGGGTATCTTCCCGACGATCAGCGAATCTATGATCATTAGCTCCTTCGGGACCGACTCGAGCGCTAATAACTACTGTCTTAGAATTGATAACCGTTCCTCTACCGCTGCAGCTGACGGAGACTTGGTTTTAACTTCCAACCTTATCGCATGCGAGGATGCGGATAGGGGAACCGTGGGTGCGCAATCGGTCGCCGAATGGGCGTCGGCCAACGGGAACCAGTTCGCCACCTTGGCGGCTTCTACTAACGCTACTGCCACCGAAGATACTGGGCTTGTCTTTTTGGAGGGATCACCCTCGGTTTATTCAGTAGATTTTACATCGATGGTCATCGACGACAAAGCACCAACGGTCGCGGCGCCTGCCTCAGGCCAAATCGGCGGCGTAACACTGCACGGAATTGATTGGGTTCAGGGTTGGACCTACGGCATATTCGAAGGGTCGCGAGCCCAGCCGCTTTGGTTCGAGTGACACCGCATTCGAAACTAGGACTGAAGACGGCTCTGGCTGGAAACATAAATTTTCCTCAGCAAACTCTGATGTGAACTTATGAGAAAATACCTAATTATAAAAAAGATTTTTTGTCTTAACTTAATCGGCCTTTGCACTCTAGTTATCGCTCGAGAGTCTGTTGCGAAAGAGGATCCACCTTGGAAGGTAGGTATTATTGAAGAGGTAGTTGTTCAGGCTCGACTTCAAAATTCTGCGGAAGAGTTGATTAGCGAGCGAATGAATGATGACGTGGTGATGGACTACATAGGCGACGAGTTTATATCTCGAGTGGGAGACAGCACTGTCGCAAGTGCCCTCAAAAGGGTCTCCGGTTTGTCTTTAGTTAACGGAAAATTCATCTATGTGAGAGGATTAGGAGAAAGATACTCCTCAACCCTTTTAAATGGCAGCGTGATCCCGTCTCCAGACCTTACCCGGAGCGTTATTCCTTTAGATCTCTTCCCAACTACGATTGTAGAGTCTCTTGCAGTGCAAAAAGCATATTCATCCGACATGCCTGCAACGTTTGGTGGCGGGACCGTCGATATTCGAACTAAGGGTATCCCAAGCGAGTTCAACTTCGGGCTTGATATTGGGCTGTCAGAAGACTCTGAGAACAACAGTGATCATCTGAGCTACGCTGGAGGAGGAGATGACGAGAGAGGGACTGACGATGGCACTAGGGCCTTGTCGAACTTGATTTCGTCAGCCATGGCTGAGTACCAAGGCGACTTGGAAGTTCAAAATTTATTAACAGCAGCTCGGACCCGCGGAAACCCGGGGGCTACAGTTGCGGATGCGCAGTTATTTAATCGTCAGCTGGCAACCAATCTGAATCGAAATCTCTCGATAGAAACCGAGAGCGATGAACCAAACTACGACGTTAAAGCGAGCATCGGAAACAACTTTTACCTTAGCGATGACCTGGAAATTGGCTTGTTAAGCAGCGGGTCTTATAAACGTGGCTGGGACGACACCGAGTCGATGGCGCGTAATTTTCAATTTCCCGAGGAGCGCTTCGAGAGCGAACAAGAATCTGCAAGGAAAACAGACCTGCATGGCAACGTAAATTTAGGTTTGAGGTTTACGGATGATCATAAGATCGAGACTTTATCGATGTACCTTCGCAATACTGACGATGAGACTGCGATCCGAGATTTTTTCAACGAGAACCGTGAAAGATCCGATGGCATAGGGTTTAGAGAGTACAGGCTTAAATTTGAAGAACGAGACCTTACCGTGAATCAGATCATGGGCGAGCACTACTTTGGTGAGTCCACAAGAGAAATGCTGCCCAACTTTACAGTACTCACTTGGCTTGAGGAAAAATTACCTGAGGAAACTAAGATCACTTGGAAGTACAGCGACTCGAGAGCCGCCACAGCGATTCCTAATGAGGTCACGGTCGCGGGCGTAACAATCAACGATCTTTTGACCGGAGACGTGATTACCTCAGCAGTTGATCTCGACACCAGGGCGGCAGTGTTTAGATTCACAGATCTTGAGGATAGGGTTGAAAATGGTGGTTGGTCCTGGTCAATTCCGTTTCAGAGCGAAACTTCGTCGATTGAGATCAGCGGTGGCTATGAGTGGAGCACGAAGGCAAGGGTATATGCTCAGCAGCAGTTCTCCGTCGGATCTTTTGGCGTCGAGAGCCCATCTGTTTTGCAGGGGCCTTTAGGCGAGGTTTTTTCTGATACAAACATACTTAATCCTGCGAACAATTTTGTTTTTGGGGTTCCAGGAGCGAATAATCAGAGTTATTTAGCGGCGACGATGACGGATGCAGTATTTGGAAAGGTCGACTGGACCTTTGATGATACCTGGCGTTTTATGCTTGGGTTCCGCTGGGAGGACTACCGGCAGGTTGCCTTGGATTGGAACATCAATGGCTACACCATCGAGAACCCGCAAGTTACTAACGACCCGGAGACCCTCGCAAATGCGGCGTTCCAAGACGACAAGGTTTATCCGTCTTTCGCGTTGACCTACATGACAGAGTTTTGGGCTGAGATCTTTCAGCTAAGGTTCGGTTACAGCGAGACCGTTGTTCGCCCTGACCTAAGGGAAATTACTGATTCTGGGTACATCGATCCCATTACTGACGCACTTGTTCTTGGCAAGCCTGGAGTGATCCCTTCAGAGGTGACCAACTATGATCTAAGGGCAGAGTGGTTCTTCAGCTCTGGCGACAACCTAACTTTATCTTTTTATTACAAAGAGATTGAGAATCCGATCGAGTTTTTCGAGGCGGCCGCGTCTGACACCAACACAGCTCGAGAAATCATTAACGCGGCCTCGGGCGAGGTTTACGGTGTTGAGATTGAGGGCTTGAAAGATCTGGGTTTTCTTGGGGATTGGGCGCAAGGTCTATTCATTCAGGGAAATTTAACCCTACAAGACTCTGAAATCGAAGCAGGCACTCAGGCTGATGCCCCGACTAACCCAGTAAGAGAGCTCACCGGCGCATCTGAGTACGTCGTTAACGGGATAATCGGCTACGATCACTTCACCGGCGCTGCGACTTTGTCCTACAACGTTTTCGGAGAGAGGTTGTTCGTTGCCGGAAGGAACGGCGCCCCTGACGGTTACGAGCAGCCTTTTCATTCTCTAGATTTCACTTACACCTGGTTTCCGACTGATAGCATTACGCTGAAGCTGCGGCTGCGTAACCTACTTGATGAGGGGATATCCATCGAGCGGGAAGGCGTCGAGACCTTTGTTGAAAAACCCGGTCGTGTGATTGCGTTTAACTTTTTATGGGACGTTTAACAGCAAACTAAGTTCCGAATGAAAGCCGGGTTCACACCCTNCCTCAAAGTGACTCGGCTTTTCCTTGCCTTCCCCCAAATCTAAGAGATTTTTTTCATAACGCCAGCTGTCGCCGCTGACTAATCCTTTTTTACTTGCATAAAGGTTTATTTCTGAGACNTGATCCAGCAAAATTCCCTGAGTTGAAGAGGGAGATATTAATGAAAGACGTGTCAGGAAAAATAGGATTTATCACGGGGGGAGCAAGCGGTCTGGGCTTCGCTATGGCGAAAACATTNNTAGCTTCAGGGATGCGAGTCGCGCTTACAGATATCGAAGACGCCGCAATCGAAAAAACCAAAGCCTTTTTTAATGACCGTGACGAGGACGTCTTGGTTATGAAGACTGACGTGACTGATCGTGACTCGATGGCNGCGGCGAGAGAGCAAACNTTAGAAAAGTTTGGGAAGGTTCATGTGGTTTGTAACAACGCGGGTATTGCTTTAAATAAAAACGCNGCANACATGACCTACAAAGATTGGGACTGGGTGCTTGGGGTTAACCTGGATGGAGTTGTAAACGGTGTTACGACCTTTGTCGGCGACATAAAAAGCCAGGGTGAGGGAGGGCATTTTGTCAACACCGCCTCTATTGCCGGGCATCACGGGATGCTTGGGCTAAGTGGTTACTGCGCAAGTAAGTTTGGGGTCGTCGGTATGTCCGAGGCAATGCGACTTGATTTGGCAGAAGACGATATAGGTATTTCCGTTTTATGTCCCGGGCCGGTTGCCACAGGAATTTTCAATTCGGAGCGAGTTCGACCTGACAAGTACGGTGGCACCGAGCAGGCCGCCTACCCAATAAAAGAAGGTGCCAGGCAGTCTTTAGAAATGGAAACGTTAGAGCCTGATTTGGTCGGGCAAATGGTGCTCAACGCTGTGCTTGAAAACAGATTTTATATAATGACCCACAGCGAGTTTCAGGAGTGGTTCAAGACNAGGACNGACGAAATTCAAGATGAGTACGACTACTGGAAGAATTTTCNAGAGAAAAACGGCTGAGGAGATTTGAATCTCTTTTGGGTTTATAATTCGAGGGTCGAGGCGTGGGCAGCGACCCACCAAAAGCACTGCGAGACTTGGATGTAGTCATGACAAAACCGCTTGATGACGTAACCGTCATAGAAATAGACAGTTGGATGGCAGCGCCGAGCGCAGGAGCGATCTTAAGCGATCTCGGCGCCNGGGTAATTAAAATAGAGCCTCTGACAGGTGACCCGATGCGTAACATGAGCCGGAAGCCAAAAGATCAAAGTGATTTGCTTACCGAGTATGACTTCCAGTTTGACGTTGACAACCGAGGCAAGGAGTCTTTGCTGTTGGATATTACCTCTGAGCAGGGTAGAAAAATAGTTTATGAGCTCTGCGAAAACGCTCAAGTTTTTATGTGCAACCTGTTACTAAAACGTCAAGAAAAATATGGTTTTGACGCGGCCACCCTTCGAGAGGTCAATGCTAAACTTGTGCACGCTACGCTNACNGGATACGGGACAACCGGTCCAGAGGCTTGGCGACCTGGGTACGATGTGACGGCTTTCTTTGGACGGTCTGGTTTGTATGACGCCATGCGAGAGGGTGCAGATGGAATGGTGCCCATGGCCAGGCCGGCGCAAGGTGATCACACAACGGGGCTCGCGCTCGTTAGTGCTATCTTGGCCGCTCTGCGTCAAACAGAGCGCACCGGACAGGGGCAGGCGGTAGAGACCTCACTTTACGAGACCGCGGTTTGGACCCAAGCGTCAGATTACGCTGTTACGGCGGTTGATAATGCTCCTCTAAGGAAGAGAGCAAGAAATGAACAATTGTCTCCCACCTCTAACCGTTACCCGTGTGGAGACGGCAATTGGATTGTTTTTAATATGCCAGAGCCTTTTTGGTGGCCTCGGTTTTGCGATGCCCTGGGAAAACCGGAGTGGAAAGAGGACGACCGCTTTTCTGAGGCAAGGGATCGATACCGAAACATGGAGATACTGGTGCCGATGATTGACGAGGTTTTATCAGCTAAATCTCGCGATGAGTGGGGTAGGATAATGGATGCGAACGGTATTATCTGGGGACCTGTAATGGGCATTCACGAGGTCTCAGTTGACGAGCAGGCATTAGCAATAAACCTTTTTCCTGAGTTAGTCCTGAAAGATCAAGAAAAGTACCACACCGTCAGGATACCCATGCAATTTCACGATTGCGATGTTATGCCAAGCTCAGCCGCGCCAGAGATGGGGGAGCATAGCGCCAGAGTGCTCAGTGACCTGGGCTATACAGAAAAAGAGTTAAAGAACTTAATCGAGAAAAAAATTGTGGGTTGAAGCCGCTTCTTTCTTAACTCGATGGTTGCTCGTTTTTAAGATGCATGAAAAGTTGCCGATCACTTCTGCCCCGAGCGCGGGCGAAAGAGGCCTTGCTTTCCACCCTGACTCTGAATCAATCATTCGGTGTTTCAGGTGAATAGGACCCGCTTGCGACGGGTCTGAAGGCAACCAAGGTGGCGGCGGCGGCCACGTTTATGGAGTCAACTTCGTTATGCAGTTTGATTTTTATCAGTTCGTCGCAGAATTTTTTTGCTTTCGCTGACAATCCATTCGATTCATTCCCTAGAACGAAGGCTTGTTTTTTGCTCNCCGCCGNGAATGANCCTAATTCTTTGGTNCCGTCTGATGCGAGCCCGAAGATGTTAAATTCTCTTGATTTAAGATTCGCGAGACCGCTTTCTATTGTCTCGCAGAAAAATATATTGCCCTTTAAGAGAGTTCCCGCACTTGCCTTGTGAACAAGTGCGTCGATGCTAGCGCAGCCTTTTTTTGGGATTAAGATGCCGCTCATAGGAGACGCCACGACCGAGCGAATGATCATTCCTAGATTTTGGGGGTTTGTGATGTGGTCGGCGACCAATAAATTNGAGGTCGNGGGAGTGTANTCGTCTATNTGAGCGTACTTCTTTGGCTCTATGTCAACTGCTACCCCTTGATCTTGACGGCCGTTTTTTGAGATCCGTGAAAGCTCCCTGCGGGAGTGGGTAACTACTTCGATCCCTCTCAATTCTGCGAGCCGCAGGGTTTCGTTTATGGTCTCGCCTTCTTTGTTTGAGTCTGANAGGTGAAGTCTGAATATTTGAATAGATTCATCTTTGAGTGACTCTAGTACGGGCTTTCGCCCGTATAGAGTAATGAGATTTTCAAATCTCTTTTTTATGCGTTTTGGGAGGCCCATAGTTTTTTATAAAACCCACCATTGATCAGCCGAGCAGATTATCAAGCTGATTAGCAATTTCCTCTGGCGAAACCGTGGGCTCAAATCTAGCGACGACCTCTCCGTCCTTGTTGACGAGGAACTTAGTAAAGTTCCAACCTATCTCCGCCTTTCCGTCTGGGTTCGGCTCTGCTTCTTTGAGCTTTTTGTAAAGTTCGCACGCGTTAGATCCATTGACCTCGATCTTTGAGAATAATTGAAAATTAACGTCATATTTCTCTTTAGCAAAAGTGAGTATTTCTTCATCTGTCCCAGGTTCTTGCGAACCGAATTGGTTGCATGGNAAGCCGAGGACGGTTAAATCATCCCTTTGTTTTTCTAGAGCACACAGACCTGTGTACTGAGGCGTTAGGCCTCACTGACTCGCGAGATTGACAATAAGTAGAGCCTGTTCNTTATATTCTGAAAAAGCAANNTCCTCGCCCGTTATGCTTGTCATTGATATGTCATGGATGGTCATTTTTTGCCTCTATTTTTTTTAAGAAAATATACCATGTAGGCACCATTTATCACTGCTTAAATCATAATATATCCAATATAGGGCGCCTGATGAATCGCGGGCGATAAAATAATCTCTGGCCACGGGGTGATTGTCCCACCAGCCGACGTCTATTCTCTCTGGCCCGCGCACGATTTTAAACGTTTCTAGAGAGTCTGGTGATTTATTCTTTTCCGGTATCCTCTTTGGCGCTTTTAATAGNAGTAACGGTCTTGGGTTTTCTTCCTCGTCCGAGCCTGTTTGCTTGTTTGGTTTTATCGGGTTNTTAGTCTGCCCTGGTTGCTCTTTCGACCAAGAAAGCTCTGGGCGATGATCGCTCACCGTTGACAGTGTATAGCAAGAATCAGGGCCTAGTCTTGNGGTCATCATATTAATTAATTGAACTTTCCATTTCTCTTCAGCTTTGCTAGGAAAGTAGCCGTCTTTTTGTCTAAATTGAGTCTCATGAAAAAGATCTCCCGAGTCATTTTTTGACTTTGAAAATCGGTCTGACAACAGACATATATTATCTATCTCTGGCATNAGTTCTGTTTTTTCTAATTTTAATTTAGCGAGCATTAAAAAAACCTGTAAGTCTTTTTCTGGTTTCGCTAGAAGAACTGATAGTTTTCTTGGTTTGTAATTCCTGTGAGAGATTTTGAATAATAAAGAATCTGTTAGTAACTTCCTTGCGTCCAGGAATTCGTTTAGTTCCCCGATAAGACGTCTCATGGGAAAAATAAGCGAGTTTTTATCAGAGACTTCTGGGATTAGTGTNATATCACTCTTGAAATACGGTTTATTCTCTATAAATATCTGCGGNTCGGGAATGGTTCCAATTAATTTTTTGAGGTAGAGCGCGAATTGACCACCAAACCTGTGGCTCAGATCACTTACTGGAAGCCTAAATAGNTGGCCGCAATTGTAGACTCCCATTTTGTGCAAGGAATCTACTATTTTTTGTTCTATCTCAAGGATATGAATTGGTATGCTTGAGATNGATGTNTTTATATCTTTTAAATTTGTTCCTGCATTGGCCTCCGAAAAACATTGCGCGGAAAGTGGGCTCATGTTGACGCCTACTTGAACGCTCAGCCCTTTTTCTTCCAGACTTTTTAGAATTTCTTGTTGTATTTTTTTTAAGCCACCAAATAGCTTCAGTGATCCTGAAAGCTCCAGAAGAACGCTTTTTGGTTTTTTAATTGAGACGTTAGGTGTGAATCGATATGACCACTGGGCTATCTGAGATAATTTCTCTATCTCTCTGCTTTTGTTNCTCTCAAAAAAAATTACAGATTCATTTATCGTTAAGGCTTCAGCCACACTGATGCCTGGTTTTAATCCTAAATTTCTAGCTGCCTGATTTAAGAAGACAACTATTTTTTTTTCGGTGATTAAGACAGCTTCTTTTGTCCGGTCTCTCGTAAAAATCTCTATTGCTAAATTAGGAAAGCACAAGCAAAGCCATAATTTTTTAGATTCCACTTGATTGATGAGCCGTCGAGATGCTGGTTGGTGTAAGAGATAATTTTTTTTTGTNAGCTTCTNCATAAATTAAAATAGNTTTTTTTCTTATAAGCGTTTCTCTTTTTTGATTTAGTTTGTCTAGAAGAGTGATTTTGAATTCAGGGCTTTCCCAGCCGCCGTGTCGTTTTAGTATTTTAATTTTTAGGTTTGTGCTTTCAGCGGAACGGCAGCTCCTTAGTCTTACTCGAAGTTCCGCTGGTGAGTTTTTGCTTGCTAATTTCTCGGATCGCAAAAGTATTGTCCAGCAGTTGCCCTCTTTGCTTGCGACCTGTAGCCGTCTTACTTGAGCATCTTTAATTTGATTTGGCCAGGTGATAACAGCTCTGCAGCTTTTTAAAGAGATCGATTTCTCGAGCGCCCAAAGGTAATCTTCCGGTGTTTTTTGTGTGATTACTAGCAGGCGAGTGAGATCTACTCCTTCATGTTCTAGCGCGGGCGCGTAAGGAATGTGGGGCGGGTTGATAAGAGCAATCCATCGATTCTGTGATCTGCTGAGACGAGAAATAGCCGGCATCATCAACTTCAACTCTCCGATACCTACGCGATCGTATAAGACTTCGGTGACGCCACTTTGCGGCCATCCTAGCCCTGGTAATTCTTTGTCTAGAATGTCAAACCCTGAGCTCACTGTCTGTCTATACTCATTATCTATTTTTGATGCTTTCCATAGACCAGTTTCTCTCATTAGGGTTTCGAGGACTTTTTTCGGATCAGATTTATTAATGCCGGCTCCTTTATACTGTATAAATATACAGTATAAAGGCAGNTAGGATTTTTTGGCAATCTATATTTAAAAAATTAATTTCTGCGAGACTGAAAAAAATCTTCGCTCTCTACATCTTTCAAAAAACACCTTATTTTTTTTATCATGAGCCTCGAGTTCTCTGCCAAAATGGCGTGGGATGTATTTTTTATTTCATAAAANCGGGATGCCCGCACTAACTTGGCGTAACGTTTTATCGTTGAGGGCCGGGCTTCGTCATATTCGCCGCAAAGAAACAGCGTCGGTATCTTGATGTTNTGAAGTTTATTTACACCGTCGTAACCTTTCAGGGTGCCGGTTGCCCAAAACTCAGAGGCGCCCCACATGTGCTGGTATATGAGCTTCCCTGTTCCATTTTTGATCTTTTCCATTCTTCTAGAAGCTGACTTGTTTCTGCAGACATGCTTAGCGTAGTAGGATGCGACTGCGTCTTGATATACCTTCGAGTCAGTTGCATCAATTTCATGACAATACTGAATGATTTTCTGCTCTTTTTTAGGCAATCTCNTGATAAGANAATNAGCATCCGCTTGCCAATCTTTTGCTGAGAACATTGGNCTNTGAAAACCCAGAGACTTTATCTGTTTACCTCCTCTGTATTTCGAGAAGAACTCGAGCGCTAGTGTTGCTCCCCAGGAACCTCCCATCAGATGAAATNGCTCCAGCTCCCAGGCCTTAACAAGAGCATCCAGCTCATTTACGAATGTTTGGATATTCCAAAATTTTTTTGAGAGTGGGGTGCTCCTGCCNCCACCGATTTGGTCGTAAATAAATACCTGCCTCTCGTCAGATAGGAAAAATAAATCTNTAAGGAATCGGCTNTGCCCCCCNGGGCCCCCATGCAAAAAAATTAACGGCGCTCTGGTAGCTCTTTTNCTNCCACGTTTTTCAAAAAAGGTTTTACCGAAACGATGCTTTACGAAGGCCATCGTTAGTCTTCCCTTTGATTTTTTTTGGCTCGCACNTGCAATGAATTCCTCTCGTTCTCTCTCATAACTCGGAGTANATTCTGCCCAGCAATCTTCTCTATCTCTGTCTCTGAGTATCCTCTTTTTAAAAGCTCTACAAAAAGCGCTGGGAACTTGGAAACATCTTCCAGCCCGATAGGCGCGCCTGGCATACCGTCATAGTCGCTCCCTAANCCAATATAGTCGCTACCAATCAGATTNCGCACGTGATCTATATGGTCAGCNACGTCGCTTATTGAGGATTTCGGNACCCTCTTACTCGATACTTGCTCATAAAAAAACTGTCGCCTCTGCTCAGCNGTTCNTGTTTTTTTCTTGGCTTTTTCCTGAATNTCTTTCCAGGCTCGATCTACTCTTTGAGAGATGTAAGATGGGAAAAAAGTAATCATTATAATTCCGTTNTTCTCTTTGAGCCTGAGTAGTAACTCGTCTGAGACATTTCTTGGATGCGGAGTAACAGCGGCGACGCTCGAATGCGAAAAAATGATAGGTGAAGATGAAGCATCCAGCGCCTGGTTCATAGTACTAACAGAAACGTGCGAGAGATCGACAAGCATACCGAGTCGGTTCATCTCCTTCACCACTGCNACACCGAATTCTGTCAATCCCCCAACCTGACGCACGTCGGTAGCCGAGTCCGCCCAAGAAAGTCCTTTCGAGTGGGTAAGGGTCATGTATCGCGCACCCAGGTTGTAGAGCATTCTGAGCGTGGCTAAAGAATTCTCAATGGCGTGGCCTCCTTCAACACCTATTAAGGATGCGATCTTTCCCTCGCCGTGTATTCTTAAAATATCGTCAGCTGTCAGCGCTATTTCCAGGTCCGACTGGTTTTCTTCTACCAACCGGTGGACGATATCGATTTGTTTTAAGACCTTGCCAGTGTCGCCTGGCTCACCCGCGTACTTGGTGATGGGAATGAAAACCGACCAAAACTGCGCCCCAACCATGCCTTTTCGCATTCTGGNTAGGTCGGTATGGGTTGGCTTGGCAATAGCCTCTAGGTTTCCTCTGAAAGGTAACTTGCTCAGNTCACCGTCCGCTCGCATTGTATAGAGAATTGGTAGGTCGTTATGCCCATCAATTAGAGGCGTTCTTTTTAGTATCTTTCCAACCCTTGTCTCCAACGTTTCCGCATCAGAGGGCGCGATGGGAGAACAGAGGAGGAACAGAGCGATTATGGCCAAATAATGAAGCATGTCCCCCCCCCTTCTAAAGACACTATTAAAGCATTATCGTAAGCGAAAAAACGAGGCTTGTTTATGGGAAATTATGAATTCATAGATCTTTCGATTTCTGATTATGTGGCGATGGTAACTTTGAACCGCCCGGAGGTAATGAATGCGCTTAATTGGCAGATGTACTCTGAGTTAGAAGATTGTTTTCTGATTATTCAGAAAGACCCTAATGTTAGATCAGTAGTCTTGACTGGACAAGGCCGCGCATTTTGCTCGGGCGACGACGTCAAAGAAATCATGGCTCAGGGTGGCGGATCAGACCGGCTGCAAAGCGTGAGGCCCGGCACCACCCCAGCCGCGAAGGCCATTCTTGATTGTGATAGACCAATCGTTGCTGCTGTCAATGGGCCAGCGGTTGGTTGGGGCATGGATCTTTCTCTGATGGCTGATTTTAGGATAGCGTCAGACAGGGCGTCGTTTGGAGAACTTTTTGTGAAGAGGGGCCTAGTAGCTGATGTCGGTGGGTTGGTAAGATTGCCCAAAATTGTAGGCCCCCAATGTGCATCCGAGTTGTTGTTTACTGGAGAGGTGATCTCAGCTGAACGTGCTTTGGCTATAGGCTTAATTATGGAGGTGGTTTCACCTGATAAGCTGCTTGAGTCAGCGACTGCCCTTGCAAATAAAATTGCAGAAAACCCCCCTCTTGCGGTGAGATATCTCAAAGAAGGATTGCGGCGATCTTTTTATGGTGATTATGACGAGGTGGGCAATTGGATAGCTCAGACATTGGGGATACTTTTCAAGACTAAAGATCATCGGGAGGGAGTCGCGAGTTTCTTAGAGAAAAGATCGCCTGTGTTTACTGGAGAGTAAGTTGGCCGGGCTGAAAAATATTACTGGAGTCATTTTGCCCCTGTGTTTCTTTGCCAGCGGTTGCGAAGTTCCTGAGAGGGAAACCTTCCCAAGTGCTAAAAAGATTATTGTTGCCAAGGAGTCTCATGGTTTTCATTGGTATGATGCCTACGCCCATCTCTCAAATTTGGACAGTCCTCTCGCTCAAGACTATCTAGCGCAGGAAGCTGCTTACTTTGATGATCAAATCGAACCTTTGGAAAGTCTGATAGACGCTCTGTCGAGAGAATTAAATTCAAACCTACCCCGAACCCTCTCTTCGAAAGGATTTCGTGAAGGCGATTTTGATTGGTTCGGCTCGGTTACTTCCGGTAACCAATATCGAACCTTCACTCGACAGCATATTAAAACGGGCAAAAAGGACTTGGTGCTTGATCTAAACAGTGTCGCTAGCGACAGCCCTTATTTTAAGTTAGGACATTTGGATACGAGCCCCAACCACAAGTATGTTGCCTACTCAGAGGACCGAACAGGGAGGGGTCGCTACAGTTTAGTGCTTGTAAATATTCTTACCAGAGAGATTTACCGGCTAGCGGATGATCTCGACCCCCGGTTTGCTTGGTTAGGTTCAAAAATCGTATGTTCAGACACAAACTCGGGTGAGGTAAGGCTTGTTGGTCTAAACAGCCAAAATAAAGTCATCTTTGCCGAGAACAATCGAGGCGCTTCGATCGAAATTCATCAATCCGAAAGAGAAACGCCAATCATAATTTCGAACACCATTGATTCAACCGAGATACACCTTGTAACTGAGGACGCTAAGGTAGAGATCGTCCGCGCAAGGGAGCCGGGTCATCGCTACCGAATCAAATTCCATGAAAACAAACTTTTTGCCCTCTCAAACTTAAAAAACCCAAGCTTTGATTTGGCAGAGATCCCCTTTGAGGGGAGTTCCAAAACGGATTGGAAATTTCTCAATCTGCAAGCAGGAGGCACAATTTTTGATTTTGACGTAACTAGCAAGGGCTTTCTTCTTCACACCCGAACTCGACTACGTGAACAAATAAAATTGATTGGCTGGGAAAATTCGGAAACCTTGATAGCAGACGCCGGCGCGGGTGAAAGTCTTGGACTTCATTCAATTGTCGATGGGCAACTCGTCAATTTTTGGCGACGAGATCTTCGCCGAGCAGATAATTTATATCAGTTCGATCTGGCGAGTAACCAGCAGGAGTTGGCGGAGGCTACCTATCAATCCGACGAATTTGAGAGCAGTCTTTTTGATGTCAAGGAGTTTTGGTTTGCTGCCAGAGACGGAGTGCAGGTCCCGATATCGTTACTCTACAAAAAGGGACCTAAATTAGCGGATCGCCCCGTATTCGTTTCAGCCTACGGAGCATACGGGCTTACCAGACCCCCTCGTTTCAACCCCTCGCTTTTGCCGCTGCTTGACCGCGGTTTTCTGGTAGCCGATGTCTACGTGAGGGGGGGAGGAGAGCTAGGTCGCGAGTGGCACGAGGCTGGAAGAGCGATAAACAAAATTAAAGGGCTTGAAGATTTAGCTGATGGAATAAATGCTCTTCAGAAAAACGAGTTCGGGGATCCCACCAAGTTTGTCCTTGGAGGTCGCTCAGCAGGAGGCACGCTTGCTGCTCATGTGGCAAATGAGCATCCTGCACTGATTAACACCGTCGTTTTAGAGAATGCGTTTCTAGATATTGTAAATACTTTAATTGATGATTCATCCGCGAACGTTGAGAGAGATCGCATTGAATGGGGAGATCCTCGGGATCGGGATATTTTTTTTGCACAGTACGCTTACTCACCTTATGAGCATATAAAAAATCAGGTTTACCCCAACCTTTTGGTTATGGCCTCTAAATTTGATAATCGGGTTGGTGCTCAAGAATCAATAAAATGGGTTGCGAAGCTCAGGGAGTTGAACGGAAACCGGACAAAGGTTTTGTTTGACTTAGATGAATTATCTGGCCATGGTGGTCCTACTGACCAATATTTGCGAAGAAGAAAAGAAGCGATAAAATACGCCTTCATGATAAAGGCGGTCGGTGCAGAGAAAAGAATTTGATCATTGAAGAGAAACAAGAGATTGCCGCATCTCCTAAAAAGGTATGGGAGGGTCTTAATGATCCCGATACTTTAAGGGCTTGTTTACCTGGTTGCGAGGAGTTTGAACTCATAGAACCCAATAAATTTCTAGTGGTGATGCAGGCAAAGATTGGCCCAGTTAAGGCACGGTTCAAGGGTGAAATTGACCTGGCTGATATAAATCCGCCACACTCATATACTATCACTGGTTCTGGTAAGGGTGGAGTCGCTGGGTTCGCAAAAGGAGTGGCAAGGGTCTCGCTTGGCGGTTTAAACAATGGAGATGCAACTGAGATGAATTACCGAATCGAGGTAACAGTCGGAGGAAAGTTAGCTCA
>PARM01000010.1 GCA_002711495.1 Gammaproteobacteria bacterium | reverse complement strand
ATAGAAAATGTTTTCCTTAGGCGAAACTTAGAGCCCCCGAATGATAACATTGGCTAACAAGAAAAAAATGAGAGTGGGAGATTCTTATGCCTAGATTAAGAGAGGTTCCTCGTAAGGAGGCAGATCCTAGTTGTTTGCCTCTTTTCGACGCATTATTTGGAAAAGACAGGGATCCTGTATCGGATCCAGGAACAGCCACGGGTACTCCAGGTAATTGGTGGACTGTCTTCGCATTGGTGCCGGATTGTTTTCATCACGCAGTTAACGGGTTTCAGTTTTATCGATCTAAAAAGAGGAAACTTAAGGCTAATTATCGAGAGCTAGGACAAGCGCGAGCGGGGTACTCGCGCGGGAGTCAGTTTGTTTTTTCTCAACATTGCAAGGCACTGCGAGCTTGTGGCTTCAGCGAAGATCAAATTGCGTCTATCCCGTCATGGGCGACGAGCAAGTGTTTCAATGAAATAGAGGCAGCTGTTCTAGCTTATACTGACGACCTCGTGCTCGGAGGTGGGCGAGTTTCCGATGGGACTTTCAAGGTTTTGAAAGAGTATTTTTCCGACGAGGAGATTCTTGAGTTGACCTACATCACCTGTACATATGATATGCACGCAACAATTTGTAAGGCGTTGCGTTTAGAATATGACGATGTGAATGAACGAGTGAAAGAAGTACCCGTTCCAAACTCTGGGTCAGGTGACATAGATTTCATGAAAGCGGTGGATAAGAGAAAGTGATGTTGGAGCTAGTGTTAAAACGAGTGAAACGACTGTGTGAATCGACTCGCGAATTAAGGTTCGAAACATGTAGCGGAAAAAGTCTTGATTATGAACCCGGTCAATTTTACCGATTTTCTTTTGAGGATAATGAGGGCTTATTTCAACGGAGTTATAGCCTAGGTAATCTCGATGACCTTTATGGACCGTATCTGGACATTGTTATTTCAAAAGTTGATGGAGGTAGAGCCACTAAGCTGCTTTTTAATGCCGAGCCAGGACTAAAAGCTTCGGTCACTGGGCCTCATGGTAGGTTAGTGCTGCCGGCTGATAAGCCACGTCATTTAATTCTGGTTGCGACGAGTGTTGGCGTGGCGCCATATTTACCGATACTACAGAAGCTAGAGAACGAGGCTTATGAAAGAGTGGACCTATATTTCGGGGTCAAGAACCGAGAGGAGTTTATTTATAAAGAATTTCTGACTAAATACGCTGAGGACTATGAATTTTTTAATTTGAAACTGTGCATTTCGCGTGAAGATGCTAAAGAAGAATATGAGCATCGAGGATATGTAACAGACTTACTAAAAAAAGAAGATCCTAGTCCTGCAGGGACAATATTTTTGGTCTGCGGGAATCCTAAAATGGTAGAGGATGTTTGGTCTTTTTTAACCTCAAAGAAATTTGGTGGTCCTCAAGTTATTACAGAAAAATACGTTTTTGCTCGAGACAAAACCGTGGCGAGTACAAAATTAACCGAGGCTCAGAAGAAACTGATTGAGGAAGAGCTTCAGAAATTTAGCTGAAGAATTTAATCTCGATAACACCAGTGCCAAGGTTCGTAGATAATTCCATAGTCATTCTTTTCAGGATAGCTTAAGTAGAATTTAAACTTTCCTGCGTTTTCAGTCAGCCAAAAGAAAGCCGGCTCCTTTTCAAAAGATTCATCTAGGGGAGTACCGTTGCCAGAATGCAAATCTAAGGCTCTTCCGCTGTGATGTTCGCTATGGCCGGGAATAGCGTTTGTGCGAAGTATCTCGTGTATTGTTTGTCCTTGCGCAAGCTTTTTACTTATCAGGTTACATTGATACTCAATGGATCTGAACGCTGAAATAATTTTGATATCGTGCCCGTCAGTTTTTGCGGATGCGTGCATTTCAACCCAAGCTTTGTTGGCACAAGCTGCGAGTTTCTGCTTGCGTCCATAATAATCAATCCCTGCATCGATAAGGTCTTCTGGTTCCTTTTGAAATGGCAATTTACAGGCTTTAACCATTTCATTGGTAATCCCTAATTCCTGCAATTTCGCGTCAAGCTCGCTTCTATTCATTTTTCGAACTCTTTAGTTGGGCGACTATATTGTCAAATGCCTCTTGAGGTTAATTATAAACGACTAGGCAGCTCGAATTATTTTTATCTTTCTCAAAGAGTTGTTTACAGGTTTCGGTTGCCTTTTCTTTTGTCTTGAAATCGCCGGCCTGTAATCGCCATATTATTTTATCGATTAGCTCTACTCTCTGGAAACTTGCGGTTAGATCAGAGAGCAACACTTTATTTTTAATGAGGATATCTTTCCACAAAATTTCTGCTTTTTCTTTCGAGCTCATCGCTCCTAGTTGGATCTTGAAAGTTTCCTCTGACTGCGGATGGTTCAAATGATTTGGGACTCTTAGATCCCAATCTCTCGACCAACTTGGGTTTTCGGTCTCTTGTATCTTTGCTTTTTCAAACTGGACCTTTTCTATTGCGCGGGTAAAACCCTGCTCAGCAGCTAGGGATATAAAGTCTCTCCCTTTTTCCTCATCTCTTTCGACTCCTGCTCCGTCTAAAAGCATTACTCCCACAATATACTGGGCCGGAGGATGTCCCAACTTCGCGGCTTTTAAATTCCACTGATATGCCTGAGTTAGGTCTGTTTTTGTTCCCTCGCCATATTTATACATCAGTGCAAGGGCTGTTTGAGCTCTGACATCGTTTTCTTTGGAAGCTTTTTCGAACTCAATAAAAGCACGCGAAAAATTTCTTTTCTTATACTCTGTAACACCGAGATCATAGTTTCCCCAAGCACCGTTTGAGATGACTATAAAAGTCGTAAAAGTTATTAGCCACGCTAGTGATCGAAGAAAAGAAGCCTGCTTAGTAAAACGACCCTTAAAGTAAATCACGGATTGTTCAGAGATATTTTTTTGAGAGAGATTCTAAAGCGGTGAAAAATTCTTTTTTGACGTTGTGCAAGATTACTTCGACTGACTCTACTGATTCTATTCTTCCTGCTACCTGTCCCGATAGAGGAATAGCAGCTTCCATATCTCCTTCGAAATANAGTTTTATTGGATCACCAAAGTCTNCCATGATATTTCTATCCGATGCCTTCTCGAGTNCGCTAGTTTTTTCCGTCTTCAATGCTCGCAANGCTGGAGAGTGAAATTTATTCAAAAAGACTGTGTCTGTTTCTTGAGCATTCACAATTGATTCTTTCCAGTTTGAGTGTACCGGTGACTCTTTTGCTGAAACCATTCTTGTTCCCATCTGTATACCCTCAGCCCCGAGAGCAAAGGCCGCTGCCATCGATTTCCCGTCAACAAATCCGCCTGCTGCAATGATAGGCACATCGACTTTTGAGNGNACTAGTGGAAGCAAAACGATTGAAGCCACCTCCGTTGGATTTTTGAATCCTCCTCCTTCTCCTCCTTCTACTATGAGACCGTCTACACCTGCGGCGACAGCCTTNAGGGCTGCTGAGAGAGTTGGGACTACATGAAAAACAACCAGCCCAGCTTTTTTCAACTCTTCAGTGTACTTTGTAGGGTTGCCCGCTGATGTTGTTACAAATCTGATTCCTTGGTCTATTACAAAATCTGCAATCTTCGGATCTTTGACAAATGCTTGAGCAATATTTACGCCAAAAGGTTTGCTGGTCAGCCCTTTCATTTTTTTTATTTCTTCCTTTATTTCATCGAGTTGCCCTGAAGACGTTTCGATAATNCCCATCCCTCCAGCATTACTAACGGCGGATGCAAGTTGCGATCTCGCTATCCAGCCCATCGGCGCCTGAACAATTGGTAGCTCNACTCCGAGAAGTTTCGTGATTCGATTTTTAAATTTCATTTTCTTTTGCCCGNTCATAATACTCGTAGGTATAATTAATATTTGATTCGTAGTGGCACTGCTTCTTGAGTCTCATGTGGTTTGGTATTTTCGGGAAGAAAACATCGCCCTCTGCGTGACAATGTATCNGAGTGAGGTGGATTGAATCTGCTAGTGATATAGCCTGAGAGTAGACNTCCCCNCCTCCTACAACAAAAATNGGTTTTTTGAGCTGAACTGCCGATTCCAGAGCAAGCGATAGGGTGCTGCAAATCTTTATGGGGTCAGGATAGTTTTTATTGCTTCGACTAATCACTATTGTTTCGCGCCCAGGCAATGGTTTCCCAATACTGTCATAGGTTTTTCTACCCATAACAAGCACTCCACCCATCGTTATTTCTTTGAAAAGTTTTTGCTCTCCTTTAGCACTCCANGGAATTNCATTTCNATTTCCAATAACNCCATTTTCTGATTTGGCNACGACTAACGATATATTCACATGCGCTCCAGCACTTCGATGCCTAAAAGTTCNAGGCCCTTTTTTAGGACTCTNCCTGCAAGTTCACATAAATGNACTCTCGATTCTCGTATTGCTTGTTCCGAAGAGTTAACCGGACAATTTTCGTAAAAAGTCATAAATATTTGAGCTAACTCGAAAAGATAATTACACAGAAGGTTGGGGCAATAATCCTCAATCACTGCTTCAACAGATTCGGTAAACTGCGCTATTTTTAATGCTAATCTTATTTCATTGATGTCGTTAAGTATAAATCTGTTTTCATTTCTGTCTGCGGGGGCTCTGGAATTATTCAAAATACCCCTGATTCTAGTATAGGCGTACATCAAATATGGAGCGGTATTACCATCGAAGGAAAGCATCTGCTCCCAGTCGAAGATATAATCAGTTGTTCTATTCTTCGANAACTCGGCNTATTTTATAGAACNAATNCCAACCTNTTCCGAAATTCTTTTTTGCTCTTCATCAGGTAGATCTGAGTTTTTTTCTTTAATCAGAAGCATTGCTCTCGCAATTGATTCATCTATAACTTCCGACAGTTTTACCGCNCCGCCTTCCCTTGTTTTGTAGGGCTTACCTTCTTTATTTAGGATAATTCCGTTGGCTACGTGAACAAAATTTTGTTTTTCTTCTATCAGTCCGGCCATTTGAGCAATCTTAAAGAGATGCTTAAAGTGAAGTGATTGCCTTGCATCAACAAAGTACAGGGCATCGTCAACTTGTAGTGTTCTAGAACGGTGTTTCGCTGCGGCCAAGTCAGTCGCGATATAGGGGAAGCCCCCATCGGATTTTTGAACGATCGCCGGGGTTGGTGCGCCATCTTTCCCCTTGCCTTCGTCTAGAAATACACATTTCGCTCCATCTGATACAGTGACGAGCTCGGCATTTTCTAGATCCGTTATGACTGCCTTTAGTTGGTCATTATAAAAACTTTCCGCAACCGTATTTTTTTCTTTCAGAGAAACTCCCAACCGGTCGTAAACGTTTTGGCAGTGGTTAAGCGACTCTGTGACGAATTGAGACCAAAGTTTCATACAATGAGGATCTTTGGACTGCAGTCTGACTACAAATTCTCTAGCAGATTTCGCAAAATCCTCGTCCTCTTTGAATAGCTCGGTCGCTTTCTTGTAAAAGAGTTCTAAATCTTTGAGTTCATTCCCTAAATTTGTTTCACTCTCTGATAATCTGTCCATGTAAGCTAGCAGGCTCCCGAATTGCGACCCCCAGTCTCCTACGTGATTGACTCGTATTACCTCATGTCCTAAGAACTCCAGAATTCGTGAACATGCGTCGCCGATGGTGGTTGATCTGAGATGACCAATGTGCATTTCCTTTGCTAAGTTCGGAGACGAAAAATCCGTCAGAACTTTTCTTTTTCTTTGTAGCGATACTCCAAGGCGAGGATCTCTCTCTTGATAGTATAATGTCTTCGACAGAAATTCCCCTGAGAGCGTAAAATTAATAAAACCGGGCCCCGCGATTTCTATGTCAAAAATTTTCTGATCATTTTTTTCCTGCAGTAAGGACGCCAGGTCTGATGCTAGTTGGCGTGGGTCTCGCCCTGCTTTTTTAGCGGCAGCCATGACACCGTTTGCTTGGTATTGGCCGTGCTCGGGTCTTGCGGATTGTTTGATTAATGCTGAGCCATCTACCCCTAGCTCGCATAAGCATTCGGTCGCTTTCTCTTCTAAAAAGATTTTTAGGTTCATCTTTTACCAGTTCCGAATTAACAGAAATCTATTCTGTTTTTAAGTTATTGTGTCTTCTCGTAAGTTAGCTTTTCGCAGAAAAGCTTAAAGTCCTCTCTGCGGCAAAGAAGTTCATTAATTTCTTTAAAGCTTTTTAGCTCCTCAAGACCCGTATCAGTGATTGCATATTCTCCTCTCTTTACTCTCTTAAACCAACCGTAAAAATTTTTTGAAAGAATGCTGTCTGCTCTTTTTCCAGCGAAGCTTCTAATATTTTTTAGTTTTGTCGGTCCAATTTTTTTTAAAATATTTGCAATAACGATAGAGGTCTCTTTATAAGCGGTATAAATTGGAACCTTTGTGGAACCACCAGTATTTGGATTAATGCTTCTGTTGTCTATCTCAACCAATAATTTTTGCCTCTCTATCAAATTCACTCGATCCTCAGACTCGGGTTCGAATACTATTTTTGCTGTCGTGCGGATGGGGCTCGTATAAACGGTAATTAAACCTAAACCCAACCTTTTTATTACCTGCTCTTTCAATCGCAAGGCTTTATTTTTTTTTTCTTTTTCGGGCACACACAAGAAGACTTTATTTGTCAATTTTTGTCGCTGGACACCTTGAGAAAGTAGTTCTAAATTGAGGTTTTTCTTGAGTTCGACTATCACTAACTCCTGTTGCTTCCTTCCGATTACATCACAATTTATCGCCTCAGCGTAGACGTCGAAACCTAGTGATTCAAGGAGTGCTTTGACCGGAGGAAATAGGTCTGTCTCTTTCACGAGTCTTTGAGTGCCGTTACTAAGTCTTTGCAAAGGCCGGAAAACCCTGAGTTGCTCATTATTACTACACGTATTTTCTTTTTTTCTTTTTCTATTCTTTGTAAAATATTTTTTCTTAGTGTTCCTAAATCTGAAATAATTTCGGCTTTATCGTTCCCTAAAATAGCCATGTCCCAAGAGATCGATTCAGGTTTGTACCAAAGAACATGGTCAGCTGTTTGCGAGCTTTTTGATAACTTCTCTTTATGGTGTCCACTTCGCATTGTGTGAGAAGCGGGTTCGATGACNCTCAAGATAAAATCTCCAGGAGCTGATTCACGCAAACCCCGAAGCGTTGATTCTATAGCCGTTGGGTGGTGCGCAAAGTCTTCGTAGAGAATGACATTTTGATTCTCAAATATTACCTCCATGCGTCTCTTAACGCCCCTGAAACTTTTGAGAGCTTCGCAGGAAATATCTACTGAGACCCCAACGTGCTGAGCGGCAGCAATCGCTGAAAGTGCGTTGTGAAGATTGTGATCGCCCATCAGCGACCATGTAAATTCGATTGGTTCTTTCTCTCCCCAAGAAATTCTTAGACCATCTTTTCGTGCAGTAAGATCTCCTGAAAAATTCTCATCCATTACCTGCTGCTTCTCAGACCAGCATCCTTGAGAAATAACCTCTTGTAGATTTTGGTCTGTCTCTGGGTAGATTATTAACCCATGTTGTGGAACTGTTCTAAGCAGCAGGTGGAATTGTTCTTTTATTTGTTCTAGATCAACAAAGATATCTGAATGGTCGAATTCTAAGTTATTTAACACAAGAGTTTTAGGACGGTAATGCAGGAACTTGGATCTGCGATCAAAATAAGAGGTATCGTATTCATCAGCTTCAATCACAAAAAAAGGCCCTTTGCCAATTCGCGCAGAAGCAGAGAAGTTTTTTGGCAGGCCTCCAATCAAAAAGCCAGGCTCTAATCCAGCCTCTTCAAGGATCCAAGCTATCATTGACGTTGTGGTGGTTTTTCCGTGCGTACCAGCAACACCGACTACCCACCGATCACAGAGCACAAACCGATAAAGCCATTCAGCTCCGGACATGAAGGGAACTCCATTTTCGAGCACAAATTCAAGTGCCGGATTCCCCCTTGAAATATTGGCATTGCCAATAACCACTAGATCAGTCTCTTTTGGAATGGAAGTTGTTTTGTAGCCTTGATCTAGAGCGATGCCTAAATTCTGCAACTGATCGCTCATAGGTGGGTAGATATTTTGGTCGGTCCCCGAAACAACGTGGCCCAGTTCTTTTGCTAGACAAGCGATGCTTCCCATCAACGTTCCACAAATACCAAGAATATGGATGTTCATGGTCAATTTATTGAAAAATTTATTGCTGTAAGTACGCTTATTATTTCTATCAAAAGCGCTAAGCATGATCCCTGAACCATGCTCACATCAGCAGACTTGTGATATATGAAGCCAGCAATGCCTAGCCACCAGCCTAAACAAACCAGACTAAACGAGTTTGCTACTATAAGAAGGTTTGAATTTTCGGCATAAAGAAGTGTTAGATTAAAAGGGAAGAGTATGAGGAGCATAATTGCGTTTGTACCTAACAAAGAACATATCGCGGGAATAAAAGTATTTTCTCGATTCTTGAACTTGAGTAGCAGGTAGGTTAACGATAGTTGGATAATGATTCCGATAATGGTCGAGGAAAAAATCTTCAAAAAAGATTGATCGGGCCGAGTATATATAAGAATAGTAAAAGCGATCATCAAATAGATCGTGAACGTTATTAGCGCCGCAAATGTTGAATTAGGTATTTTGGACGGAGTCTCTTTTAGCAAGCACAATCGCCAAAAAAAACTTATGATCTGAAGCATTTCATTTATATCCTAAATTAATTTTTCGCACCTGCGGCATCAGGGCACCAAATAATAGTGTAAAAAGTAATAACGCGATTCCACTTGTGAGCAGACCCGTTTGAACGCTTGTTGTTTCAGCTATATAACCGATCGGCAAAATTCCCAGGGGCATCAGCCCGTGAGACATCATGTCAACGCTCATTATCCTGCCTCTCATGCTTTGCGCAACTTGAAGTTGCATTACTGATCTGTTCATCGACATATTGATTGCTGAAACAAATCCTATAAAGCCTATGACGATGGTTGAGATAAGATAGTCGTTAGTGGTCGAAAAGATTGCTACAAGCCCTCCCCACAAAGCACCAGTACCAATGATCCAAAAGCCTTTCTTCGTAACTGAACTCATCTTAGCTAGTGCCAGAGATCCAAGGATCGCTCCAAACCCCATACCTGTCATTAGAAGACCAAGATCGTCTGGGCCTCCGTTCAAAACGTCGGTGGAAAATGCTGGAAGCAAAGTATTTATGCTCAGACCAAAAAGAAAAGGGAGTATTGACAACAGTATTAAGCCTCCAACTATCGGTGAGTTGACCACATATCTTAGGGCTTCTTGTGTATCTTTTAAGGCGCTGCTTTTTTGTGACAATTCAGGCCTTCCAGGGTGGGCGATAAAAAGGACAGATACTGCAGAGACAAAATAAAGTAATGAGAGAATCACGTAGACTAGTCCTACGCCAAAGCTTGAGGTAGTGTTTCCGTCGGCGAAAATAGCAATTATAAATCCCGCAGCAGCAGGCCCTACTATTCTTGCGAGGTTCCAGCATGCGCTGTTGAAAGCCATAGCGTTAAAAATGAGTTCCTCTCCAACTAGCTCTGGAATAAAAGCAGTTCTCGCCGGCATCGATAATGCAAGCACTGTTCCATTTAGGAATCCAATCACTAAAAAGGCTGAGAAATCTGCCATGCCTGAAAATATTATCAAGGCCATAAATAAGGTAGCGATACCGTTTATAAATGGTGCCCACCCTATGATAAGTTTTTTAGCAAACCGATCAGCTAAAACTCCGCCCAACAGTGAGAAGACAACTTGCGGGATCATAAAAGAGAGCGTTACCCAGGTTAACTTAATTGCTGAGGAAGTCATCTCGTAGACCATCCAACCTTGAGCGATTAGTTGCATATTTAGAGCAAAGGCTGAACCTAACAAGCCGATTGAAAGATACTTATAGTCATTTACCCTCAGGGACGCGAAAACGGATTTTACGTTTTCTATCGGCAGATCGTTGTCTATTGTGGCCATTTAATATCTAAGTTCTTTTTATTTTACTGGAATCTCAACAGCCGACACGTAAAAATCTAAGGATTTTCTAAGGAACTTTTAGAGGCAACGATGAGCTCATTGGATGATGACCGACTATCCTTCTTACTTGCGGCTATGTTCCCAGTTGAAACTCGAACGCTTTTAAGCCTTAATCTGGAAGTCCAAGAACGCGCTTTGCTATGATATTCATCTGGACTTCGTTAGTGCCGCCGTAGATAGTAACTGCGCGCGTATTTAGCCATGAACGAGTGCTCTCTATTTCTCGCTCAGAAAACCCATCTCCATCCCAGCCGATTCCCTTGGTTCCCATCAAATCGGATTTTATTTCCGTAAAGTCTCTGGCCAAATTTGCCCCGACGAGTTTGAAGATCGAGGTGGTCGGGCCAGGTGTCTTCCCGGAGGAATTCTCTTGGCTTACTCTTCTAGCAGTTAACTGAAACGCGCGCTCACGCATCGAGTGNACAAGTACCTGATCTCTGCNAGATTTCTCTGCNATCAATCCGTTTTCCTCGCCTGAGTATTTCTTTGCGAGAACCGCTAACTCATTCTTCGGCATCTTTTTATCTTTTTTCTTTGAAGCTCCGGCTAAACCTCCAATTCCGGATCTCTCATATTGCAGAAGCCTTTTGCCTATCGACCAGCCCTTGTTCATTTCTCCAACTAAGTCATCCCTTCTCGCTTTCACGTTGTCTAAAAATGTCTCGCAAAAAGGAGATGAACCTGAGATTAGCTTTATGGGCTTGATGCTAACTCCTGGTTGATGCATGTCGAAAAGAACAAAACTTATACCCTCATGTTTGTTAGCTTCTGCATCCGTTCTGACTAACGCGAACATCCAGTCTGCATATTGCGCTCCCGAGGTCCAGATTTTCTGACCATTTATTACAAACTCGTCACCTTCAATAACCGCTTTTGTTTGGAGAGCCGCAAGATCTGAGCCGGCTCCGGGTTCGCTGTAACCTTGGCACCAACGAACGCTGCCGTCGCAAATTTTGGGGATATGTCGTTGTTTCTGTTCCTCCGATCCAAATTCTAGCAATGTTGGACCGATCATTGTGAGGCCCATGCCGGAAGATGGGGCCGTGGCCTTGATTCGCTTCATTTCCTCAGAAAGCACTTGGGCGTGCTCGGAATCCAATCCCCCACCTCCGTATTCTCTTGGCCATGTCGGTGCAACCCAACCTCNCTCTGCCATTTTTTCAAGCCACANACCAGCTTCAGGTTTGCTGTATACTAGGTGAGCGTCTTCCCAGTGAAAAGCGAGGTTTCGCATCTCCTGAGGGCAATTTGCTTCAAGCCACTCTCTTGTGTCTTCTCGAAATTCGGCGATACTTTCCATAATATTTTTTGCTCCTGAACGGACATATTCTCCTGCTTCATCTTATGGTAGAGAAACTAGCCCAGAATTCCTAGTAGCAAAAGTTCGCTCGCCCGGAAACTTAAAAAAAAACAGATTTTTTCTAGGAAAAGTAAATGTTTAGGAATGGAAACATTTTGTTAGCGTGGTAGAGTCGACCCCAAAATCTTTGGTAAGCAAAATGAAGACAACAAATCTCCACTTAGTTTATTGGTTGGTATTAGTGTCAGCCGCAATATTACTAATGATCATTGTTGGTGGAGCTACCAGACTGACTGAGAGTGGACTTTCTATGGTAGATTGGCGACCCATAATGGGTGTTGTTCCTCCACTTTCCCATTCGGACTGGTCAAACCTCTTCGAGACTTATAAGCAATTCCCCGAGTATAAGAAACTCAACGAGGGCATGAGTCTGGACGCTTTTAAAGCCATATTCTATTGGGAGTACGGTCACCGCGTATTGGGAAGATTAATCGGCGTACTTTTCTTTGTTCCGTTCTTGTATTTTTTGATGAGAGGTAGAATAGAGAGGAGGTGGCGTCCGAGATTATGGATTGCATTGGGTCTTGGCGGCTGTCAGGGTCTGATGGGTTGGTATATGGTGCAGAGCGGTCTGGTAGATATTCCTCACGTTAGCCATTTCAGATTAGCTGCTCATTTGCTTTTAGCGATCTTTATACTTGGGTTTATCCTTTGGTTGATCTTAGACATGCTAGAGATTGAGCCTGTNTCAGTGAAGCCGTCATTCAGAAATCTCGTTTTGGGGTTAGCTGTAGTCATGGGATTCCAATTAATGTTTGGCGCATTTACNGCTGGCTTAGATGCTGGAAAGGGGTTTAATACCTACCCATTGATGAATGGGCAATTCATCGCCGACATTGCCCTAAGCTTGGACCCTGTCTGGAAAAACTTTATTGAGAACGGTGCCATGATACAGTTTGTCCATCGATGGTTAGGAGCCGTCGTATTTTTCGGCGTAATTATTCTAGGATCATTGAGTTTAAAGACCGAGCTTAAAGGAAGTTCCTTCATTCTAGTGCTAATTACGGCGTTTCAATTTATTCTAGGTGTCATGACGCTGGTGAACGGAGTGCCAATTGTTTTGGGAAGTTTGCATCAAGTAGTTGCGGTTATCATGTTCTTGGCTTTGGTTTACCTTGTCTACGTAACTCGGCTCAAAACGATGTGATTAATGAAAGTATGTCTTGGCCAAATAAACACTACCCCGGGCGACTTCTCNGGNAANCTCCTGGGTATTGAAAACGGGATCAAAATAGCCGCNTCTCANAAAGCTGATCTTCTTGTTTTNCCTGAGCTCACNATNACTGGTTACCTCAGCCAAGATTTGTTATATGACAAGGATTATATTGACGCAGCGCTTGACTCATTGAAGAAGGTTCAGCTTTNCTCCTCAGAGAGCGANCCAAACCTTTATGTTGTCTTGGGAAATGTTGCAAGAAATCCGGGCAGAGGGAAGCCATTTANAAATAATGCAGTGGTNCTAAATAGAGGCGAGATAATTGGCGAGTATACGAAGCAATTACTTCCTTTTTACGATGTGTTCGATGAGCTGAGATACTTCCAACCAGGCACTAATTTGTTATGTTTTAAAGTAAAAGATAAAAGTGTTGGAATTGTTATCTGTGAGGATCTTTGGAACGACAAAGATTCAGATAACTATGAAGATGNAAAAGGGCCGCTAGTTCAATATCAAAAATTAGGCATTGATGTCTTGGTATCNCTGAATAGTTCTCCTTATATTCAAGGGAAACGTGAAACTAGATTTTCGAGATTACTCAATATAGCAAAGACAATTCCAAACATAGTCTATGTGAATCAGATTGGAGGACAAGATGAGTTAGTTTTTGATGGGAACAGTTTTGTTATCGATGATGGCAAACTGACATTCGTCGCTAGCGAGCTTTTTGATAACAGCTATCCCTTGGTAGATATTGGGAGTATTGGTGCCAAGATCACGACCCCAAAAAGAGAACGAGATAGTTTGAAAGAGATCGAAGAGGTCCTTGTTTTGGGTTTAAGAGATTATGTTAAGAAATCTGGGTTTGATCAGGTAACCGTTGCATCTAGTGGGGGCGTAGACAGTGCTCTCGTTTGNAAGCTCGCTTGTGACGCATTTGGACCAGAAAANGTGCATGCGGTGCGAATGCCATCTATTTATAGTTCGGANGAATCCAAAACAGATGCGCTCGAATTACATGAAAATCTGGGGTGTTGGGATTACGAGGTNCCTTTGGACCATNAACCGATTTTAAAAGAGCTCAATGATAGGTACTCGCTTTATACGGATCAAAAGAACCTAGTTCGGTGGAAACTTGANAGTTCTGAGTACAATGAAATAGCTGATCAAAATATTCAAGCTAGGCTTAGGGACGTTTTTCTGATGCATTTTAGTAACGCCTTTGGAGCAATGCCACTATCGACTGGAAACAAAACGGAATCNGCTTGCGGCTATTATACTCACTTTGACATGAATTTTTCGTTCGCGCCCATAAAAGACCTATATAAGTATCAGGTAGTCCAATTGGCGAAGAGAGATTCTCGAATCCCAAAAAACGTATGGAGCAAAGCTCCTTCGGCTGAGCTTGCATTTGGTCAAATAGACGAAGACAATTTATTACCGTACAACATTTTAGATCANTTAGTTATGGCTTATGTCGAAGAAAGCATTGGATCTTTCAACTTGTTTCGGGAGTGGTGCATGATTAATCGTCCTGAGCATATGCGTGTGGATAAAGAGGTTCTANAAGAGTGGTTAGATTCTGATCATGCCCCAAACGAGTATGAACGAATCGCAAGTATGATTGGAAAGATGGAATATAAACGCAGACAAACCTGCCCTGGCACAAAAGTATCTAAAGTTGCTTTCGGCGTAGGTAGGAGACTGCCGGTTGTGAATAAATGGTCTTGAACGAGAATTAATGTGAGGTAAGGCTTGACTGAAAATATTCTCTATGCCCAGTCTGGGGGAGTCACTTCAGTAATAAACGCAACCGCTTGTGGTGTCATCAAAACGGCGCGAGCCTCCACAAAGTTTAAAAAGGTTTTCGCCGCCAAGAATGGTATTCTTGGGGTCCTAAACGAAGAGATAATAGACACATCTCGAGAGTCCTCAAAGGTTATTGACAACTTAATTCACACGCCGGGGGGTGCTTTCGGTTCTTGCAGATATAAGCTCCGTTCTATTGACGATGATATTAGNNAATATGTCAGGCTGGTTGATATTTTCAAGGCGCATAAGATTAAATACTTCCTCTACAACGGAGGTGGCGATAGCCAAGACACAGCAAATAAAGTTGGGCTTCTGAGCTCGANGTTGGGGCATCCGATCTCTTGTATTGGGATACCGAAAACNATTGACAACGATCTNCCTATTACAGATTCCTCGCCAGGATTTGGTTCCGTTGCGAAATATGTAGCTACCTCCACCTTAGAGGCAAGCCTTGACGTCAGGTCGATGGCGGAGTCGTCGACAAAAGTGTTTTTATTCGAGGTTATGGGCCGAAATGCCGGCTGGATTGCTGCCTCTTCAGGATTAATTAAGTCTAAGAGCATGAGCGCTCCTCATGTAATTTTGTTTCCTGAGATCCAATTTGATGAAAACAAATTTATAAAAAAAGTTAAAGAAGCCGTCATTGAATGGGGATACTGCGTTGTTGTAGCTAGTGAAGGAATAAAAAGAAAAGACGGTTCCTTTGTTTCAGATAATGGCTCGATTGATGCGTTCGGACATTCGCAATTAGGCGGAGTTGCGCCTTTTCTCGCAGATCTTGTTAAGCGAGAGCTGCAGTTTAAGTGTCATTGGGCAGTATCAGACTACCTGCAGCGCTCGGCTCGACACCTTGCGTCGTCGACTGATGTCCAACACGCTTTCGCCCTTGGCGAAGCAGCGGTTAGGTTTGCCGAGAATGACCAAAATATGGTTATGCCGGTGATAAGAAGGATTCCTGGAAAAAAATATAGATGGAAGATCGAGTCAGCAAAATTGTCCCGAGTTGCCAATGTGGAAAGGAAACTACCTCGGTCGTATATAACTCGAGAAGGCTATGGAATAACTAAGAAAGCTATTGAGTATCTCCTACCGCTAATCCAAGGTGAGGAATACCCTCCTTATGCGGCGGGGTTGCCCAACTATGCGTACCCGAAGAATCAGCTTGTAACAAAAAAGCTACCAGCTTTTTTAGGCTAAATACTCTTGCCTGAGGGACAGTTTTTTTGCAGTTACACGAGTAAAGGAGCAATAACTAAGCTAACTATCGCCATCACGTTGATTAAGATGTTCATCGATGGTCCCGACGTATCTTTAAACGGATCACCTACTGTATCGCCAACAACTGCCGCCGCGTGAACTTCAGAACCTTTACCCCCCAGGTTCCCTTTTTCTATATATTTCTTCGCATTGTCCCACGCACCACCAGCATTGGCCATCATCAAGGCTAAAAGAACGCACCCTAGTAGAGCACCAGCAAGCATTCCCCCAAGGCTTTGAGCACCGAGACCAAATCCTACTATCGCAGGCATTGATACTGCGATGACGCCAGGGAGTATCATCTTTTTCAGGGCCGCTTTTGTCGCTATATCAACACACTTGGCGTGATCGGGTTCTGCTGTTCCTTCCATGAGTCCTGGAATTTCGCGGAATTGTCGCCTAATTTCTTCAATCATTTCCATTGCTGCGTCACCAACTGAGGTCATAGTGATCGATGCAATTAAGAAAGGAAGAACACCTCCAATNAAAAGTCCCGTGAGAACACTAGGGTTCGATAATTCCAAAGAAAAGTTTGGGTTATTTGTGGCCATGGTTTCCACAAAAGCCGCAATTATTGCAAGCGCCGCNAGCGCTGCCGCTCCGATAGCGAATCCTTTGCCTATAGCCGCGGTAGTGTTTCCTACTTCATCAAGGCCATCTGTTATCTCTCTTACGTCATCGCCGAGCCCNCCCATCTCAGCTATTCCGCCCGCATTGTCAGCGACCGGTCCGTAGGCATCGAGAGCCATAGTCATCCCAACGGTTGCAAGCATGCCCACGGCGGCTATTCCTACACCATAGAGTCCTGCTAACTGGGTGGACGCAAATATTATCGCGCTGATTGCTAGAATGGGAATAACCACGGACTCCATTCCGACCGCAAGACCGGTAATCATTACCGTCGCCGTACCCGTCTTTCCCGACTCTGCAATTTTTTGCACTGGCTTCTTGGATGTATAGTAAGAGGTCACTACGCCTATGAGGATCCCTCCAACAGTTCCTGCTACGATGGCCCACCAAACTGATGAGGCTAGACCGAGTTGTTGGACTAAGAAATATCCTGCAATTATTAAAAGAATCGCCGATATTTGATGTCCAAGTTCGAGAGCTCTTTCCGGTCCAAGGNACGAAAGCATGTTAACAAGGATAATNCCGACGACTGAGCATACCAACCCTAAAGATGCTAGAAGAAGGGGAAGTGCCATTAAAGATTCTCGGCCGCTATCTGGTGCGAGGGCTGTAACTCCGAAAGCAGTGCTCAAGGCTAAAGTCGAAGCAATCGCTACTGTCGCTATCATCGAACCGCAATAGCTTTCGAAAATATCTGAACCCATACCAGCAATATCCCCAACATTGTCTCCCACATTATCTGCAATTACACCCGGATTTCTCGGATCGTCTTCAGGAATGCCTGCTTCCACCTTTCCAACGAGATCCGCTCCTACGTCAGCGCTTTTAGTGAAAATTCCCCCTCCAACTCTGGAGAAAAGAGCAACGCTTGACGCTCCCATCCCAAATCCATGAATAGCATGTGCGGTCTCTGGGTCTCCACCAAAAAACCAGTATAATGATCCTAGGCCCAGCAAACCTAATGAAGCAACGCAAAGTCCCATAACGGAACCGCCATAAAACGCCACTTTCAACGCTGGTCCTGCTCCGCTGNTTTGCGCTGCGGTAGTTGTCCTAACATTCGCCTTTGTTGCAGCAAACATACCAATATAACCTGCCGCGGCAGAACTCAATGCACCGACGGCAAACGAAAGAGCCGTCTTCCATCCAAGCCCNGGTGTTAAGAAAATGATTATAAAAAGAGGAACCGCAAATAAAGTGAGCATTAGATACTCTCGATGAAGGAATACCATTGCTCCTTCATGAATGGCGGCTGCTATCTTTCTCACTTTTTCTTCACCTTCGGCGTATCTGGCCATTAGAGCGAAAACAATAATTGCACATACTAGACCGAGCACACCGAATATTGGCGGAAGATCATTCATCATTTCCATATATTTCCCCAATCGTCTAAAGCGACTTAGTAAAAACTGAATTGTTCAAAAGTTGTCAAAAATAAGGTCGCTATGGTAACTAAATGCTAGCGAAGTTTGAATAAAAATTTTTTTAACCATCCTCGAGAAGCCGCCGCAGATCAATTATCGCCGCGTTCGCCCTAGAAATATGGGAGCCCATCACCAGGGAATGGTTAGCTAAAAAACCTAGCCCACTTCCATTCAGAATCATTGGACTCCAAACTGTATCCTGTGTTGGTTCAAGTTCTCTAATTATCTGTTGTAAGCTAACAAGTGCGTTTTTTTTCTCCAGGACCTCTGAAAAATCAGTTTCAATTGCCTTGAGTAAATGAATTAAAGCCCAAGTTGTCCCCCTCGCTTCATAGAAGATATCGTCAATTTTCAGCCAAGGCGTCTTCAACGTTTTTTCAACAGTTACCTCGGTTGATTGTCTAGCTGCAGAATCCCCGGCTAAAGCAACATCAAGCTGCCGTTTACCAACGCTGGCTGAAAGTCTTTGCGAAAGACTACCCAAACGTGTCTCTACCTCAGATAACCAAATAGTTAGATTGTCCGCCCGAGCATAAAATTGTGTATTTTGGTCCTCAAGATCCTTAAGTTGATTTAAATATGCCAGAAGTTCTTTAACGCCCTTTTTATACTCACCTTCGGTTGACGGGAGGATCCATGAATTATTGTCGAAATAAAATAACCCCTCGGCATTAACTAAATTCAAGTCCTCGGTGGATTGAGACTGAGATCTGCTCATATTGTTACGAAGCGTCCTAACCATATCTCTTAACTGTACCAGTGCTCCCAATTCCCAATTCGGCAAATTATCCATCAGGACGCCTGGTGGAAATGCATCGTTATATAGATAACCTCCTGGTTTTGAAAGCACGGCGTCTGCAATATCAATAGTTGCAGAGACGGTTTCGAGGCCAACTATTTTGGCAGAAGCAGTTGCAAGATTTTCTTGTTTTTGCGGCAATTGAGGTTCCAGCCCCCAATAAAATCCTAAAGCAGAATAAATTAAGGCTAACAAACAAGTTATCGNCTTGATCTTTCCGGCCCAAGTTGTTTTGAAGGAAATAAGGTTTTTTATCTTGTTTTTCAATTTTTTTTCATACCTCTTGAATCTTCCCTATTGGATAGGACTGGGCCACCTTTTAAACCAAACTACAATTCATTGGAATATTAGTACTGAGGAGAATGGCCCGCTCCTGAAACTCGCTTTTATTCTGTCTGAAGTAATCTCATTTATCTTTTGATATAGCCATCGTCCATCNGAGTCATTTGGTGATTCGATAATAACGTAAGATTCTGGTCCAGNTAGGTATTTTNCCATGGCTTCAAACTCTGTTTGAGNTACAGTGCGATCTGCTATTTCCGCCTCAGCAAANGAGAATAATTTCGTTNTCTGCCGGCTTCTTTTATTCAGCATTTTTGTTACCGATGTAATATTGAGGTTTTCAGGGTCTAAANNTTNGGCTTTTTCTATATGTTGTNTAGCTTTCACAAAATTAAGAGATTCTATGGACCTGATCGCCCAAGAGAGATAGATCTCGGAAAGATTTGATACGCCCTCAATTGCTCCTCGGTGGTTTGGATCGAGCGCGAGTATTTTCTTGTAAAATAGGAAAGCACTGTTTTTTTCCGGGGTAGTTAGACGCTTGTCCTTTATTGCTTGGATAGCTAAAGATTCTAAATACTCAATCTCTTGATTATTGTCTGATAAGATGTATTTGTAGTCTTTTGTGCTGCATGAGAACAGCAAAAGAAACATAGCTAGGTAGACAATGAGATTAGGATGCAAGGTAAACTCAGATATTTTCCCGAAGGCTCGCTCCTTATATTATCTTTGGTGAAACCGAAATGAAATATGTTTCTTTAACGCTCGGTGTTCTCTCTTTATCAATAGCCTTCGCTGCGGCCACACCAAAAAAAAATGATGCGGTCCCACTTTACGCAGAAACAAATTTTTTTAATACGAACGATCAAGTTATTCTCCCACCTGATTTAGCTTTTGGCTTTGAACATGAGTTTTATGATGATCTCTTAATATTGTCCTGGAATATTCAGTCTGGGTACTTCCTTTACCGAAACAAGGTTTCGGTCTTTTGCGGCGATGACGAGATTGAGCTAAACCTGCCGACTGGAAAGCCTTGGAATGACGAGGTCTTTGGCCAGGTTTCGATACTTATAGAAAACATTAAGGTTAGGGCAGAGATAACATGGAAAGGATCCGATTGCAGCGTTTCATATCAGGGTTGTTCATTATCCGGTTACTGTTATCCACCCCAAAAATTGACCTTACGATCAAATAGCATAAAAGAATAGGATGGGAAATGTCTGAAATTCTGTTGTTGAATGGACCTAATCTCAATATGTTGGGTTCTAGAGAACCTGAAGTCTACGGGTCTCTTACTTTAGAGAAAATAATCTCCGACGTTAAACAGAGAGTAGCTGGCTCAGGATACGCGGTAGAATCTTACCAGAGTAATGCCGAGCATTTATTAATTGAAAGAGTTCAGGCAGCGAAAGGAGAAGAAAGATTCATTATTATTAACCCGGGTGCTTTGACACATACGAGTATTGGGCTCAGGGATGCTTTTTTGTCAGTTGAAATTCCTTTTATTGAGGTTCACATTTCAAATATATTCGCTCGAGAAGAGTTTCGTCAACGCTCATTCTTATCCGATATCGCAAAGGGTTGTATTTCTGGACTTGGAGTCTCAAGTTACTTTTTTGCGGCTGATTATGCTATTCGTTGGCTTGAAGATAATCCAGTTTAAGTTTTTTCATAGCCGACAATTATGATATTGCTCCGTAACGCATGCCTAAGTCCTGGTTTAACGTAAAACTCGCTGTTCGTCCTCAAGACACTGAAAAGATGGAGCGGTGGTTTTTTGCTCGAGGTGCTATCGCTGTTACTCAAGAAACGCCAAACGAAATCCATGTCTTTGAAACACAGGATACTAATTATACGGATGGGCAACTGATCAGAGTTGTTGGACTCTTTGACGAGATCATTGATACGAGTCAAATTCAAGCTGATCTGAATGCGCTTGGTTTTGATTCGGTCCAGCTTGAATCGATTGATGATGAAAAATGGGAGCGAGCATGGTTGAATCGATTCAAGCCAGCATGTTTTGGGAATCGACTTTGGGTAGTTCCCACTGAAACTGAATTTGATTTTCCAGATAAAGATGTAATTCGAATAGATCCAGGCCTCGCCTTTGGTACGGGAGACCATGCGACAACAAGACTCTGCCTTGAGCAGTTAGATGACATATCGGTTTCGGGGAAGCGAGTCGTGGATTTTGGCTGTGGTTCAGGGGTTTTAGGAATCGGCGCTGCAGTAAAAGGAGCGAAAGATGTTTTTTGTTTCGACATTGATCCCAGAGCTTTAGAGGCCTCTAAAAAAAACGCAGAACTTAACAAAGTGGATGTTCGCGTCTCTCTTCCAAAGCCAATGACGGGTGATATAGATCTTTTGTTTGCTAACATTTTGGCCAAGCCCATCATAGAGCTCAAAGATACCTTCATTAATGCTCTTAGAGCTGACGGGCAACTTATTTTTTCTGGGTTGCTGGTGAACCAGATTAANCTTGTACTAAACGCCTATGGACCGTTAGTCAATTTNCTGAGTAAACAGGAATTAGATGGTTGGATCCTCCTAAGAATGGAAAAAAAATAATTTATTAACGCTGGATTGAGATTTTTTTTTCCAAAAAATAACCGTCTTTTGTTACCATCATCGAGTTTTAGGAAGAGTGATCCTATGTTTTCTATCGGAAACTTTAGAAACGAAAGCAGAGTCATATTGGCTCCGATGGCTGGTGTTACGGACAGGCCCTATCGNGATGCTTGCAGGAGTTATGGTGCCTATTGGACTGTCTCGGAAATGATGAGCTGTGATCCTACGTTGCGAAATTCTAGAAAGTCCAGAGAGAGAATGATTTCTGGGGACGAGATTGGTCCAAAGTGGGTTCAAATAGCTGGATCTGACCCAGAGCAGATGGCATCGGCAGCAATATATTGTGTTAGTAAAGGTGCAGATATTGTTGATATTAATATGGGGTGTCCTGCGAAAAAGGTTTGTAACAAGGCTGCAGGCTCTGCTCTTTTGCGAGATGAGGCCCTCGTCCGAGACATTCTNTNGAGNGTAGTTGAAGCAGTGCCCGTGCCCGTCACTTTGAAGATTAGACTCGGGTGGTCAAAAGATGAGATTAATGCAACAGAAATTGGAATTATAGCGAGAGACTGTGGAGTGGTTTTGCTCACCGTTCATGGTAGGACGAGGGCATGTCGTTTTAGCGGCAAGGTCGATTATGAAGCCATCGGGAGTATAAAAAGAAACGTTGATTTACCAATTGTAGCGAATGGAGATATTTCCTCGCCACAGGAAGCGAAAAAAGTTGTTGAGATCACCAATTGTGATGCTGTCATGATCGGAAGAGCTGCNCTGGGTAAACCGTGGCTCCTGAGTCAGGTAGANAATTTTCTACAAACNGGCGATTTAGCCCAGCAAGTCTCTGGAACGTATATCANTGATTTTCTTCTCAAGCATCTNAGTGCACTTTATCACCATTATGGAGTCGAAAGAGGGTTACTTATCGCGAGGAAACATGTAGGGTGGGCAATTGCTGATTTGCCGATGTGCAACCAAATAAAAAAAGAATTCAACCAAGCATCATCCGCAGAGGAGCAACTCAGAGTGATTTCCTGCCTAAAAAGGGAAAAGTTAGTGGCTTGATGCGATGACTAAACAAACTTTAAACCAATCCGTAGANGAAGCAGTAGACGAGTATTTGAATATCATGGGCGATCAACCCGTGACAGATTTGTATGAGATGGTCTTGGCTGAAGTTGAGCCATCTCTACTGAAGTGCGTCAAGAAATATTGTAAAGCTAATCAAAGTCAAATGGCTTTGATTTTAGGGATAAATCGGGCAACTCTTAGAAAGAAACTCAAAAAATATCGCCTTCTATAGCTATAGAGANTTAGATTTAATGGCTGACATAAGACCCGCAAGCGCAATNATCTCCGTAAGCGACAAGGCTGGTCTAGAGGAGCTTTCAAGTGGTTTANTGCGTCACGGAATAAAGATTTTCTCTACTGGGGGAACGTCTATAGCTCTCAGAAACTTAGACTGTCCCGTCACTGAAATTTCGGCATATACAGAATCACCTGAAATAATGAATGGGCGTTTAAAAACACTGCACCCAAAAGTCCATGGCGGNNTGCTTGCGAGAAGGGANAAAGATAATGCTGAGATGCTGGAGAATNAAATAGAGGGTATTGACCTTTTGTTTGTGAATTTTTACCCATTCGAAAGTGTTNTAGAAANGCACGCAAATAATTTTGAAAGANTAATTGAGAACATCGACATTGGCGGNCCAGCTATGGTTAGGTCTGCTGCAAAGAATTTTTCNTCAGTNGGAGTNGTTGTTGACACGAGTGATTATGAGTTNATTGTTGAGCAACTAGACAAAAATTCCGGNAAAATTAGTTTNGANACTAGACTATATCTTGCTAAAAAAGCTTTCACCCATATTTCTAGATATGATGCAGCAATCTCTAATTTTTTTTCATCTNNCAANTGGCAAGGAGAGACTCTCAAAGAATTCCCTGAAACGATCACCTTGCAACATGTCGATGGTCTGACAATGAGATATGGAGAAAATCCCCATCAAAAAGCATGTTTTTATACTGACCGCAACCCACCGCAAGGATCAATTCCTAAAGCTCGTCAAGTGCAAGGGAAACCTCTCTCTTTTAACAACGTTGCTGACTCAGACGCGGCTTGGGCTTGCGTGAGCGCACTTTCAAAACCGGCCTGCGTCATAGTAAAACATGGAAACCCCTGCGGAGTTGCGGAGAGCCTCGATTTAATTTCGGCCTATCGAATGGCATATAGCTCTGATCCGGGCTCAGCTTTTGGGGGCATAGTGAGCTTCAATCGTCCGATAAATGAAGACCTTGCCAAGCTTCTCATAGAGAAACAGTTTTTAGAGGTTTTGCTTGGCCCCTCATTTAGTGAAGAAGCCTTGGCTGTGTTTGCGACTAAAAAAAATGTTCGAGTTTTAGAGTTGCCGATGCTAGCCCCTGACCGCAAATTATTTGATTATAGAAAGGTGGTCGGAGGCTTGTTGGTTCAAGAACTAGATCAGTCTGATGATCTGGCAGAGAATTTCAAATTAGTCACTGATACTGCGCCCTCGGATTCTCAATATCAGGACCTAAGCCTGGCATGGAATGTATGTAAGTTTGTCAAGTCAAACGCAATTGTGTTAGCAAAGGGAGGAATGACTTCTGGTATCGGTGCGGGACAAACATCACGTGTCATGAGTTTGAGGGTTGCCATGATGAAAGCAGCCGACGGGGGTGTTTCTTTGAAATCCAGCTGTCTTGCCTCCGATGCTTTTTTTCCGTTCAGAGATAGCGTCGATATTGCTGCGAAGGCTGGTATCGAAGCAATTATCCAGCCAGGTGGTTCCTTGCGAGATGAGGAAGTAATTCGAGCAGCGAATGATGCCGGCATAGCCATGTTGTTCACTGGCGAGAGGCATTTTAGACATTAATAAGATCTTGATTGTGGGAAGCGGAGGGAGAGAACATGCTTTAGCATGGAAATTGGCGAGCTCTCCAAAGGTTGATCAAGTGTTCGTTGCACCCGGAAATGGCGGTACCGAAAAAGAGGATTTTGTTAGAAACGTCGACATAGACTCAATGAATTTTGCTGCCCTTGCAGACTTTGCCTCCTCACAAAATGTTCAACTGACTATCATTGGCCCCGAAGAACCGCTGGTTGAGGGTATTGTGGAGTATTTCTTGAACAGAGGTTTAATTTGTTTTGGCCCCTCTTCGGCTGCTGCAAGATTAGAAGGGTCTAAAAGCTTTGCTAAGCGATTCTTGCAAAAATATAAAATTCCCACCGCCGAGTTTCAATTTTTCAAAACAGCTGATGCCGCAATCAGCTTTGTTGAGACTCTGTCAGGACCAATTGTAATCAAGAAAGATGGTTTAGCTGCTGGGAAAGGGGTTTTTATATGTCAAACAACCAATGAAGCAAAAGAAGTTATTGGAAAGTGTTTCTCGGAACAAAAAAAAGGGTTTCAGGGGCTCCTAATCGAAGATTTTATAAAAGGTGTGGAATTGAGTTACATAGTCCTTGCTGACGGGGAAGATTTTAAACCGTTTTCAACTTCCCAAGATTATAAAAGAGCATATGATGGAGACACCGGTCTAAATACTGGAGGTATGGGAGCATATTCTCCTGTTCCGTTTGTGAATGACGCCCTTGATGACAAAATAAGAGCCTCAATAGTAGTTCCAACGTTAAGAGGAATGATTGCCGAGGGTAACGCCTATCGTGGTTTTCTTTATTTTGGGTTGATGGTTGACCAGAGCGGAGAGGTTTATGTCATTGAATATAATTGTCGATTTGGTGACCCCGAGACGCAGCCTATAATGATGCGTTTAGAATCAGATCTCCACACTGCAATCATGGCAGCTTTAGAAGGAAGACTTGCCGAGATCAGTTTGAGTTTTGATGAGAGTACCGCGGTTTCGGTCGTCATGGCGTCCAGCGGGTACCCAGAAGCTTATAAAACCGGGCATAAGATTAGCGGGCTGGAAAATTTGAAGGAAGGGAAGGTTTTTCATTCTGGCACTNNNACAATAGNGGGTGTTNTAAAGACAAATGGAGGCAGAGTTTTAGCTGTGACGGCAAAGGGTTCTGGAATCGCAGAGGCCAGACGTAAAGCTTATGAATGTGTCGACAAGATTTATTTTTCTGGTCAAACTTACCGAACTGATATAGGTATTTAGTAGTAGATGTAAAAATACTAACTGAGACTTTGTCCGCCATCCACGGTGACTATTTCCCCAGTAATGAAGGGTGCGGATTCTGCTAAGAAATAACATGCACTTGCGATGTCTGAGGGCTCGCCCTTTTTTTCTAGTGGTAACCCTTGCACTGCATCAACGGACATGAATTTTTTATTTATATCATCCTCGGGATAAATAATTATTCCTGGAGAAACTCCGTTCACTCGAATATTTGGTCCAAGCTCCTTCGCCAAGGCTTTGGTAGCCATCCTTAGCCCTGCTTTTGATATAGTGTACGAAAAATAGTTGGCTAAAGGTTTCACAGAAAATATATCCAAAATATTGATTATTGAGCTTTTCTCTTTTTGAGAAGCCATATTTTTTGAGAGTAAAATTGGGGCTATCAGATTTATATCGAAAGTCCTTTTTATCTCTGTTGCTGAGATATTTTTAAGATCAGTTGGAGCAAACACCGAAGCATTGTTTATAAGGCAGGTTAACGGCCCAAAAGTTTCTTGGCATTCACGAAAAAATAAATTAAGTGAGTCTAGGTCACTAAGATTAATTTTTTTGGCTACAGCAGAATTCTTACGTAATTTATTCAGCCTACTAGCAGCCTCTGTTGCCTCTGCGCTTGACGATTGAAAAGACAATATTACTTTGAAACCTTCGTCGTGAAATTTTTTGGCAATCTCGACGCCAATTCGTTTAGCTCCTCCAGTGATGAGTAAGACCTTAGAGTCCATTTCTGATCTTGACTTTTGCGATGCGTTTAGCCTTGAGCTTAGCTCCCAGCCCTGGTCCGTCGATGCCTTTGGTCTCAATAGTTTTTAACCTTGTTTCCCTCGCTTCCAGATATAATCGAGCCCATTGCTCTTCGAAATTTTTATTTGTTAATACGGCACAAACGGTATTGAACTTCATGAATTTATCCCTTTTCCTAAATGCATCTGCTCGGTATAAAAGGCTAATAATGTCAGCGGCAGTAGCATTCGCTAGATTCATCCAAGCTGCTTTTTCTGAATTGACTAACAAAGCTAAGTCCCTTTTCTTATTAGCTATGTTTAAACGTTGACAAAAGCGCTCGATTTCATTTTTTCCCAGTGAATTTAGTAGAGCACAGAATCTAGCATCGGTTTTATCTTTATTGATTGAGTCCAGTGTTTTTACCTGTTTAAGTTTTAGCTCTGGCCAAAGAGTGTTTGTGGCGCCCACCTCATCGAGGTAAGAAAAAAAAACGGATGGCTTATTACTGCTCAATGCTTTTTCCATTTCTATTAGAATTCTTTCCGCGCTAATGTCTAACAGGGCCCTGCTTTCAACCATTCTTTTGATCATTTTATGCGTTTCGGGGTGCACAGAGAATTCGAAGTCGCTGAGCTGAGATAAAAATCTGGCTACTCGCAGGATACGCAAGGGATCTTCGCAAAAAGCATCAGAAACGTGTCTTAGTTGCCGAGCTTCGAGATCCTTTTGTCCATGGAAAGGGTCGATTATCCTTCCAGAATCATTAATGACGATAGCGTTTATAGTTAGATCTCGTCTGAAGAGGTCTTCTTCTAAGGTTACCGATGGAGAGAAATCACACACAAAGTCCGTATGCCTCTCTCCCGTTTTCTTCTCGGTTCGAGCTAGTGCGTACTCTTCCTTGGTGTGTGGATGAAGAAATACTGGAAATGTTTTTCCGATTTTTATGAAGTTTGCTTTAAGCATTTCATCGATCGAGCTGCCTATAACCACAAAGTCTCTCTCTTTCGGTTCGAGTCCAAGAAGAGTGTCTCGAACCGCTCCGCCCACTAAATATGCTTTCATTTTTTCACCGATCTTGCTTTAACGTTTATGAAGCAATTGTTATCGAGATTATATGCAGATAGCTTCCGACCCCATACGCAGCCAGTATCAAGAGCGGTTGCCCAACCGATTCCTGTTTCTCCATCTATTGCTGCCCAATGCCCAAAGAAAACTTTGACTTGGTCAAGACGCTTGTGGGTATACCAGGGTTGAAATCCGGCAGGAGGAACCGAGTCTTTATGAGCCAGTTCGAGTTCTCCATCTTTGTTGCAATACCTCATTCTTGTGAAGCAATTAGTGATGAATCTAAGCCTGTCTTGCCCTCTCAGAGTATCTCTCCAGGCGCTTGGACTATCTCCATACATCGACTTTAGAAAGCTGGTAATTCGATCTGATTTAAGAACCTCTTCTACCTCATTTGCTAAACTTAAACAGCTTTGAATATCGATATTCGGCGGCAAACCAGCATGAACCAATACTTTTTCATTTCCTGCAGTGGTGTGAATTAATGGTAGGTTTCTTAAGTAGTCGATGTAGATATCCCGCCGCGGTGATTTAAGTAAATCGTCCAACGTGTCTCCCTTTGATTGTTTTTTCCTCCCAAGCGCGATAGCTAGGAAATGTAGGTCATGATTACCCAAAACGGATNTAACTTTAGGAGTNTNAATTATCCAATCTAAGACAGCAACATTNTCTGGACCTCGATTAATAAGATCGCCAACTAGCCACAGNTGATCATTGCCTTTTTCANANCCGCANTTCGTCAAGAGTTCTTCTAATTCTTGATANCACCCNTGCACGTCACCAACGATAAAAGTGGTCATNTTTTTTTCTGNAAGAAATTTANGCAACGNATGAAATCTTCAGGAACAAGGTTTTCAGGTCGCGAGTTAGGGTTTATGTCTAATGATTTTAACTCGCTTTCGTCTAAATAATTTCTAAGAGCATTTTTGAGAGTTTTTCGCCTTGATGAGAACGCTGAGATCAACAACTGATTCATGAGACCGCGATCAAAATTTATTTTTTTCTTCGGTTTTAGGCACATGAAGGACGAGTTAACTTTTGGTCTAGGGGAAAAAGCGGTTGGTGCGACATCAAATAGCTCAGTTGCCTCCCAAAAAAGCTGCATGGATACTGATAACCTGCCGTACTCTTTTCTTGAAGGATTGGAAACAATTCTCTCTGCAACTTCCTTCTGTAACATTATATGCATATCAATGATCCATTCGTTAATGNCGCTGAATTTAAAGAGTAATGGCGTAGAGATATTGTATGGAAGATTTCCTATTANTCTCTTGGGCTCGCCCCCGAAGAGAGCACTNAATTNTANTTTCAAAATGTCNTCATTAACGATNGAAANNCCCNNATATTTTTTTCNTAGAGTGTCAACTAAATCTCTGTCAATTTCGACTAGGGATAAAGTNCAATTTGACTNGACGAGTTTTTCGGTTAGAGCNCCTTTGCCAGGACCAATTTCTATNATGTTNTCGTCGGACGAGATCTNTANCGANTCAATAATTCTNGAAATGATCGATTTTTCGNTCAGAAAGTTTTGGCNAAATCTCCTTCTTGCTTGAATCACGATTAACCAGCCATTTTTAGGGCGCACTCTACTGCNGAAATCATNCTGCTAAANTCGGACACTCCNGTCCCAGCTAGTTCATAAGCTGTGCCGTGATCCACCGATGTTCGAATTATTGGTAACCCGAGAGTAATATTTACTGTACTTCCAAACCCAGCGTACTTGACTACCGGGAGGCCTTGATCATGATACATAGCCAAAACCGCATCTATTCCTTGCAAAGTATTTTTGTTGAAGGCTGTGTCCGCAGGGACNGGTCCCTTTAAATCGAGACCCTTCATTTTTAATTTCTCNATAACGGGTATGATAACTTCCTGTTCTTCTTTACCTAAATATCCCATCTCGCCTGCGTGCGGATTTAAACCAGTTATCAAGATAGATGGCNTTGGGATCTTGAAACGTTTTATCAGGTCTGCCTGCATGATAGTGATTGTTCGCTCTAATTTTTCTGGATTGATGGCTTCGCTAACGCGGGATAATGGCATGTGAGTAGTAGCTAAGGCGACTCTTAAGTTGTCGGTAGCGAGCATCATGACTACATCTTTAGTGTTAGTTTCTTGCGCAAGCCATTCTGTATGCCCAGAAAAATCGATACCCGCCTCATTTATAATTGCTTTATTAACTGGGGCGGTCACTATCCCTGAAATTTTTCCGCTGATTGCGTCCTTTACTGCTGCTNTTAGACANTCGATNACATANACGGAATTTTTGACGTTGCCTTCNCCTGCAATNACCGCTGCGTTAGTTCTCTTCGGAANNACATTCATCATCGATGNGTCGAANGTGTTTAACTCAAGATTATTTACTGGCACAAATTTNCCCAATAATTCTGCGCGAGTTTTTAAAACNTCAGGATCCGCGTAGTAGATTATNTTAGCTATCGAGCTTAATGCTTCAAAAGATTGAACGCAGATGTCTGGCCCTATTCCAGCAGGTTCACCAGCGGATATTCCGANCNTGATTTCAGTTTTTATATTCGATGAAGGCATCTTCACGTATTTCCCGTAACCAATTATTAAGTTCTTGATCGAACCTTTGATTCCTAAGAAAATTCTCCGCTTGGCTCATTCGATAGCGCTCAGAAAAATCNTCTATCCTTCTATCGGTGATTTCAAGAAAATGGTAGCCATGCACGGTTTTGAAAACGCTGCTTAACTCGTTTTTTTCTGATTCTGCCATTACTTTTTCGAATTCTGGGACAAAAACACCCTTTCGCGACCAACCTAAATCGCCCCCGCTAAGGGCTGAGCCCGGATCGTCAGAGTATAGCTTAGCGATTTCCCCGAAATCTCGGCCTTCAACAATTTCGTTTCGTAATGATAATGCTAGCTCATTCGCCTCGCTTTCAGATCTGATTTCGGTAGGCTGGACTAGTACGTGCCTCACTCTAGTTTGCGCAATTTTTCCTTCTGTCGATGCTCCACGTTTATCGAGCAACTTGAGAATATGGAAACCTCGTCCGCTCTTTATCGGAGATCTGGTCTCCCCGACTTCCATATCCTCTACGAGATCAGAAAAAATAGTTGGGAGCTGAGCCCCTTTTCTCCAACCCAAGTCCCCTCCCTCCAGGGCATTTTGTCCAGAAGAGAATTCAATAGCTAATGCCCGGAAATCATCTCCTCCTTCAATCTTTGAAAAAATGGAATTTGCTTTAGACCGTGCAGTTTTGAGGTCGTTCTTCGATGCATTTTCAGGTATCGATATTAGGATATGNCCNAGGCGATATTGGTCTGCGGTCAGNTTAGAACCNAGNTCGCTGGNCAAAAAGTTTTGNACCTCTTGAGCNGAAACTTGAATTCTTCGACGCATNATTCCCTGTTGNAGCCTATTGATCTTTAGCTCTCTGCTGACCCGTGAACGCATTCCACTCCAACTTATTCCGTCAGCGGTAAGCGCATTTTTAAAATCACTCAAAGACAGGCTGTTCTCCTTCGCAATCTGAGCAAGAGTATCATTGATTTCCTCATCACTTACTCTTATTCCCGCGCGCTCAGCTCTTTGTAGTTGAAGGCTTTCGATGATCATTTGGTCCTTAATCTGCTGTCTAAGAACATCCTCCGAGGGCGTCCGAGCATTTTTTTGGCTCGATATTNGGGACCTTACCTCTTTAAATCTTTCCGCAAGTTCTGATTGCATGATCACATCTTCGTCAACAACTACGGCAATTTTGTCAATGATTTTTGTTGCTGACTTAACGTGGAGCGAAAGCAAAAGTATAAGTAATGACGCAAAAGCCGAATTTATATGCTGAATTTTGATTTCCAATGTAAAGTCTCCNTTATTTTATACCTTGTAAAGAATAATCTAGGAGGCTATCTATCCGTCTTCCTATAGACGCTAAACCTTTAAGCTCGAATTCAAAGTATATTCCAGTTTCTTGGAGCTGTTGGAGAAATTTTTCCGATGACTTTCTGTCAGTGAATAAGCCCTCTCTTAGTTTTTCTCTGTGTCGCCTTAAAACTAATTTTGCTGACCAGCAGCAATCATCNAGTTCAAATCCAAATAAACTATCAAGTGTCTGGTTCGAGCTTAAGCCATAGTTCCATCTACCTAATATTTTCAAATNNTCTCTNANCTTAACCGCAAATGCCAAGTCNATTTCTTCGCTCTCNTAGTTGCTCCTTATCCCGATGAGGATTGTCCGANTTCATTGCGTAATTAATGTTAAAAGATGNAGANTCAGATGGCGAATATCGNATACCCAAGAAACCTCTATTGGATTGGTTTTTAGCCGCACTAAGCTCATAGTCTCCTATGATATCNAAATATTCGCCGGAGACAGATGCACTAAAGACTAACGGAGATTTTTTGCTTGTCCCATCTTGTTTTAACAAGTTTTTCGATATCAATTTATATTCCTGCAGATAAAAAACCTTTCCTAAGCTCGCTGAGAAAATTTCTTTCCCTCTGCTAGCACTTATCATTGAGGTTTTAACCATAGAAGAAATCTGATTCGAATCTCCTAAACGGTCAAACCCGGAAAATCGAGTTTTTCTGAAAATTTGGTTTATCCCATTGGAGAGTTCCACTGAATCAAAGCTCGGAATAAAGTCGGTNTCTGTCTCATGGCTGTACAAATAAAGAACGCGAGGCTCAAGTGTTTGATAAAAGTTTCTTCCCCAAAGAGATACCGGCCTATCAAAAATAAGCCCAGATTCTACGGCGGTCTGGACCGCGGCTACGGTTTCTCTTTCAACTTGAGTACTTTCTAAGCTATCTATCTTATATCTCTTGGTGAGAGCACGAAAAGATGGCTCTATAAAACCCCAAGGCCTTTTGAATTCACTACTTAAGTGAACATCTAATACCAATCGTCTTGCAGTAGGAGCCTCATCTGCGTTTGAGTCGAATTCGGTTGCTTGAAGAAGCCCTTTCGCGTTGATCGGCCCGAGTTTTAACCCTCCTGAGAGAGTGAGTCGAGGTAGCACGGAATATTGTTTAGGTTTTGTTGGTTCCAACGATTTAAAATTTCGGAATTCAAGATTGGCATCCCATCTTCCGCTAGCATATTGCAGGGATCCCATTTGAAGCAGCGATGAAGCATTCGTTCTGTTTTGAAACCTTGTAAATTCAGAATCAGAACTTGAAAAATCACCTAAGTCGTCGAAATAGTATATATCGGAGATGTTAGTATAGTTGATCCTAGATGACCAAGGTCCGCTTCTCCCCCTATGATNTATTTGTAAAAGCCAGCGGTCATCCTCTTTATTCTCCTCATTGCTGCTNGNTAGGGTTTNTTTNTCTTTATGCAGGAAGGCAGACCCNATAGCGTTTTTACTGAAAGAATTNAGNAATCGGAGCTCTCCTTCATGCATTAATCCCCGCTGAGAAATATTTCTTAAAGTGTAGATAGCATCTTGTGAGGGCGAAATATTAAAATAATAAGGTATCGCTAAATCGGTTCCGCCGCCGTTAGAATGTCCTACAGCCGGCCATAGAAACCCTGTTTTTCTCTCTTTCCCCACTGGGAATTGCATGAAAGGCAAATAACCAATCGGTAGTCCTTTAACTCTTAGGACAACATTACTGGCCGAGCCAAAGGTCTCTGCCTTCTTCAATTCAATTTGATTGCTCGTTAGTCTCCAAGTGTTATCTTTCGATTCGCACGAAGTTAAACTGCCTTGCAATATTGAGACAGTATCTTTTTCCTGCCTCAGGCTATTTGCTCTTCCTCGTAAAGGAGAATTTTTAAGCAGGAAACTTGCGCCCTCTAAATCAGCGGTTTCTTCGAGCAGATTGCCCCGAATTCTATCTCCGCGAATTAAAAAATCTGGTTTATTGAGGAATATTTCACCTTCTCCAGAATATGACTGGGTGCTATTGTCAATAGTGATTTGGGACGCCCTTAATTGCTGACCTCTACCGGTTATTTTTACATCTCCTGAGAGTGCAGTTATGTCGCCTTCTACATGAGACGCATTGTCGGCGCTGATCCTTATTTTGCCATCATTGGAATCTGTTTCGAACGGATCTTCCTCGGTCCATCCGCATTCTCCCATTACAAAACTCTCATCCTTCTCTTGATTAGGCTTCGTCTCGGAAAGAGAGATAGAGCATGATGCGATTAAGACTAAAGCTAGAATAATTCTCATTGAGTATATTGTTGCGGAAAATGTTTGTTTGAGTGAGGATGATAAAGCATTAGTTAGTCTTGGTCAGTTGGTTTTATGGATGATTTTGCTTCAAATCATTTTTCGGAGTGGGCGAGAAACATTTGTTCGCAAATGAGGGTTCGTGTTGATGGCGATCTTTTGAATTTTTCTGACGACGCAAGTTTCCGCCGTTATTTTAGATTCTCAAATAACTCGGGGGGATTGGTATTTGTAAATGCGCCGCCCGAAAAGGAGGATAACCAGAGTTTCGTAAAAATAGCTGGGGCGCTGAAAAAGTCAGGCATCCCGTGTCCTGTGGTACAAGCTTTTAATTTTGATTTCGGTTATATGGCGGTTTCAGATCTTGGCGATCGCTTGTTCTTGCACGAGATTGAAAAAGACTCAAGTATCAGCGAAAGTTTATACAGGGTGGCGATTAATGAGTTAATAAAAATGCAGGATGTCTCTTGCGACATTCCTTTNTATACCGAGAAAAAGCTCCTTGAGGAGATGACTCTCTTTGACGAGTGGTTTGTAAAAAAATATTTGTTAATCAAACCGTCAAAAAGCGTGCAAAGATTTTTAAAGGAGGCCTACTCATTTTTAGCAAAACAAGCTCTTGATCAGCCCCAAGTTTTTGTTCATCGAGATTATCATTCCAAGAATTTAATGCTCTCCGAAAGTCTTTCAGTGGCTATGATAGATTTTCAAGATGCGGTGATTGGCCCAGTTACCTATGACCTTGTTTCTTTGCTGAAAGATTGCTATTTGGATCTGAGTCCTTCTTTGTTNTATTCCGAGGCAGAGTTTTTCCATCAAGCATTACTGAAGAAAGGAACACTAGAAAGAGGTTTCTCGTTCCAAGAAAAGTTCGACTATATGGGTATTCAAAGACATTTAAAGTGTGCAGGTATATTTGCTCGCCTGAATTTGAGAGACGGGAAGCCTAAATATCTCTCGCATATCCCTAGAGTANTAAATTACTTGCGGTCTTCAACAGAGAAATATTCGGAATTTGATGAGTTTACCCGATTCTTAGTGGAGGAGGTTATGCCACTTTTTGAGACTTTCGTGCAGAGCGAGTAGGAAAAAAATGAAAGCAATGATTCTAGCCGCTGGTTTAGGGAAAAGACTAAGACCATTAACACTAAAAATCCCCAAAGCGCTGATAGAAATTAATCAAAAGGCTCTCATTCTCTACCACTTAGAAAAACTCGAGGCGATCGGCGTAAAGGAAGTGATAATCAATCTTCATTATCATGGTGATATGATCAAAAGGTTTTTGAGAGACGGAGCTTTTTCAGATATCCAAATCGTTTACTCGGAGGAATCTGAGGTGCTCGAGACAGGAGGCGGAATAAAAAAGGCTTTGCCTTTCTTTCGAGATGATCCATTTATCTGTGTAAATGCCGATGTTTACACTCATTTTGATTTTAGGTATTTAAAGCAAGGGTTAACTAGTAATTCGCTTGGCAAACTAATATTAGTTGAAAACCCTGCACATAATCCTGCAGGAGACTTCTCTCTTGATTCTGAAGGTAAACTCCTCCTTCCGAACTCGGCTGGTCTTGTAAACCTTACCTTTTCAGGAATTTCTGTTCTATCCCCGGAATTATTTGACGGGTTCCCAAATTCAAAATTTCCTTTGGCTGATGTGTTCCTCAAAGCAATTCCTATGGGGTTATTGAGCGGGTTGAAGTATGATGGTCCCTGGTATGACGTGGGATCTCCTGAGCGGCTCAATAAGTTGCAAAAAGAGTTCGGCGATCTGCTCGGTTCAAAAAATTAGAATGAACTGAGGAACTTTCAAAAAGGTTTGGGTATTTCNAATGGCTAAGAAACTGGCACCATCGATACTCTCTGCAGATTTCGCTCGCTTGGGAGAAGAAGTNNCTGAGGTAATAAGNGCAGGCGCAGACATGATTCATTTTGATGTTATGGATAATCATTACGTGCCTGTATTAACTTTTGGGCCCAAGATTTGCGCAGATCTCAGAGCCTATGGGATTTCCGCCCCGATAGATGTCCATTTGATGGTGAAACCCGTTGACGACCTGATCAAAGCATTTGGGGATGCTGGAGCAAATTATATAACTTTTCACCCTGAAGCATCCGAACACATTGACCGATCTTTAAGANTAATAGAACAGGTNGGCTGTAAAGCGGGGCTGGTTTTNAACCCTGCNACACCNCTAGATCACTTGGAATATGTTGCTGACCAAATAGACATAATTCTTATTATGNCCGTCAATCCNGGTTATGGCGGNCAGAAATTTATTTCAACTACCTANAAAAAAATAANNGATGCTAANGANCGTATATCNAAATTGGGNGCCGAGATCCTTGTTGAGGTTGATGGCGGAATAAATTTNTCTAATATTTCNGAAGTTTCNTNAGCGGGCGCTGATATATTTGTAGCTGGNTCNGCTATTTTCAACACNNAAAATTATGCTGAAACCATAGCTAAANTNAAAAAGAAAATTGCNTAGGCAAAAAATNNCATAGAGAGANGAAATANTACCGTTCGACNANCATGAAAATAGGTTTTAGCCAAAAGATATTTGCCTATAAAATCGGGCTAGGTGAAATATGGANAAAGAAAAGTTTCGTCAATTGGGGGAGGAAGGCTTTAGTAATGTTCCNATCACCAGNGAAATAATCGCAGACCTTGATACGCCTTTATCTTGTTANATNAAGTTAGCNCGNGGTCCATATAGNTATTTGNTAGAGTCNGCAGCGCANGGCGGAGANAAGTGGTCTAGATACTCNATNGTGGGTCTCCCNGCGACTAAAGTCATCAAAATATCTGGTCAGATAATAAGCATTTTTGTAGCAGGGCAAATTGTAGATTCTTTCAGTCACCGAGACCCTCTGGCTTATATAGAAGAGGTGTTTGAGGGCATGAATTATCCTAATCTTGAAGAAATGCCCATTTATACTGGCGGGCTTGTAGGATACTTCGGGTACGATACCGTCCGTTACGTAGAAAATAATCTCAAAGGCTCTGTTCCAAAAGATATCCTAGAGGTCCCTGACATACAGCTAATGTATTCGAATGAGTTAGTTATATTTGACAATGTTAAGGGACGAATGCATTTGGTAACTCACGCTGATCCCATTGAGCAGGGTAGTTTTGAACAAGCTCAGCTTCGTCTAGACAGGATGTCCGTTGGGATGGCTGCAGAAGTACCTATTACCTTGAAGTTGCCCGAGGAGGGACCCGAGATCCGAGAAGATGATTTTTTGTCCTCTTATGGCAAAGAGAATTTTTTGGCCGATGTTGCGCGCGTAAAAAATTATATCCTAGATGGCGACGTAATGCAGGTGGTCTTATCGCAAAGAATGTCAGCTCCTTTTGAAAGCGATCCTTTAAATTTTTATAGAGCTTTACGATCGCTAAATCCATCTCCTTATATGTATTTTCTAGACCTTGATGATTTGCAAATAGTTAGTTCGTCGCCTGAGATTCTAGCAAAGCTTGAAAATTCTGTAGTGACCGTAAGGCCCCTCGCTGGAACGCGCAGAAGAGGTCTTACTGAAGTCGAAGATATAGAGCTGGAACAAGACTTGTTAAACGATGAAAAAGAGGTTGCAGAACACTTAATGCTGATCGATTTGGGCAGAAATGATATAGCCAAAGTCTGTCGTCCGGGAAGTGTAGTTGTCAGCGAGACTATGGCGGTAGAAAGATATGCTCACGTAATGCACATAGCCTCAAATGTGCAAGGGCAACTTCAACAAAATTTGAAACCGATGGATTTGTTAAGAGCGACGCTTCCTGTGGGAACTTTGAGCGGAGCGCCAAAGGTCAGAGCTATGCAAATCATCGATGAGTTAGAGCCTGAGAAAAGGGGTGTTTTTGGAGGGGCTGTGGGTTATCTCTCTTGGAATGGGAATATGGACACAGCTATCGCCATTAGAACCGGAATAATTAAAGATCAAGTTTTATATGTTCAAGCGGGTGCTGGAGTGGTAGCTGATTCGATTGCTGAAAATGAGTGGCAAGAGACCATAAATAAAGCTCGATCGATCTTTCATGCAGCCTCATTCGCTGAGACGGGATTGGACATTGTTGAGCAATCACTCATGCGGTCTGGACGGGATAGATAAAGCGTATGTTGATCAATCGTTTTGGTTGAAAAGGATTAGTTAAAACATGATTTTGATGATTGATAATTATGATTCATTCACTTTTAATATTGTTCAGTATCTGAATGAGCTCGGCGAGAAGGTCGAGGTCCTGAGGAACGACGAGGTAAAGCTTTCTGAAATAGAACGATTGAATCCCAGCGGAATTGTTATATCCCCAGGTCCGAGTACGCCAGATAAAGCAGGGATTTCACTTTCCGTAATTCCTTTTTTTGAGAAGAAAATTCCAATTTTAGGGGTGTGTTTGGGGCATCAGTGCATCGGGCAGGCTTACGGCGGAAAAATAGTTCGAGCAAAAAAGGTCATGCATGGAAAGATATCTGAGATTTACCACAAGGGAAATGGGCTTTTTTCTGAAATGGCTTCCCCATTTTTGGCAACTCGTTATCACTCTCTTGTAGTAGCGAGAGATTGTCTTCCGAGTTGCTTGCAAGTAAATGCCTGGACAGTTCAGGCTAACGGAGAAATCGAAGAAATAATGGGGTTCCAGCACAAAGAACACAGAGTATTTGGCGTCCAATTTCATCCTGAGTCGATAATGACCGAGCATGGACATCTGCTACTTAAAAATTTTTTGCGGGAAGTTGAGAGATAAAATGAACATCGAAGATGCCATTGGGGAACTTGTTGAGGGCAAAAATCTTCGCATTGATCAGATGAAAAAAGTTACTCAGGAGATCATGCTGGGAAAAACCTCAGAAGCAGCGATCGGTGGCTTTTTGGTTGCTCTAAAGATGAAGGGAGAAACTATTGATGAAATAGTCGGTGCTGCCGAAACAATGGCAAGATTAGTGAAACCGGTTATTACTGACACCCAGCACCTGGTTGACATATGCGGAACCGGGGGAAGTGGGTCAAACAAATTCAATGTTTCGACCGCGAGCGCTTTTGTAGCCTCTGCGGCAGGCACGAAAATAGCAAAACATGGAAATCGCTCAGCTTCCAGTAAAAGTGGAAGCGCCGATCTTTTAGAACATGCCGGGGCCAATATTATGCTGTCTCCCCATCAGGTCTCATTGTGTATCGATAAATTAGGGATCGGTTTTATGTTTGCAGTGAAGCATCATTCGGCAATGCGTCATGTAAGTAAGCCAAGGAAACAACTTAAAACAAGAACTATTTTTAACGTTTTAGGTCCACTAACCAATCCTGCAGGGGTAAAAAGACAGTTGCTTGGTGTTTACGAAGATAAATTAGTGCTGCCAATAGCAGAAGTTTTAAGTAGATTGGGAAGCGAGCATGCAATGGTGGTGCACTCGGAGGATCGCCTCGACGAGATAAGCGTATATGCAAAAACGCATGTCGCTGAGGTAAAGGATGGTTCGATTAGAGAGTATTGGCTGGAGCCGGGGGATTTGGGTTTGAGAAGCTTTAACTTCCAAAATTTGAAAATTGAGAATAGCCAGCAGAGTCTTGAGCTAATCAAAAGAGTTTATAGAAATGAATCTGAAGAAGGAAAGAACATGATTCTTATCAATTCTGGCGCTGCTATATATCTCTCAGGTATAGTTGATTCTATCGCAAATGGCGTCCAGTTAGCTAGAGATGCGCTAGCAAGTGGTGCGGCTATGGGTAAACTTCGCGAGTTTTGCGAGTTTACACAGCGGTTCGAAAGTCAGGGATAGCAACTTTGGGTACGAGAACTGACGATATGCTGCACTTGATAGTCTCTAGTAAAAAGAGAGCGATTGCGAAGCAAAAGTCAAAGATTTCGCAGGAAGACATAGAGTGTCTTGCTAAAGACTTCCATGAACTGCCACGGAAATTTTTCAGCAGTCTAAAAGCCAGTTACAAAAACAAACATACGGCAATCATTGCGGAAATAAAACGAGCATCGCCGTCCAAAGGTATCATCAGCCAGAATTTTGATCTTCAAGCCATCGCGAAAAGCTACGAGAAAGCCGGCGCCACCTGCATATCTGTTTTGACAGAGACAGATTTTTTTCTCGGTTCACCGAGCTATATCAGGTTAGTGAAAGATGCTTGCTCTTTGCCAGTATTACGCAAGGATTTTATCGTGGATGATTATCAAATATTCGAATCCAAGCTCATCGGATCTGATTGCATTTTGCTAATTGCAGCGA
>PARM01000009.1 GCA_002711495.1 Gammaproteobacteria bacterium | reverse complement strand
GGACAGCTTTGTCTCGAGTTTGCCCGAGCGTCTTCGAATAAGGGCTAGGACACTATTTCAAAAAACATACTTATTTTGAATCGAGCAGCAGCTAATGTTTGTAGGCAATAATTACTATATTTTGGAGGAGGAATATGAGGAAGGGATTCTCAAGTGAAATTAGGTCAACAGTCACAAGCGAAGGCACTATAGAGATATCGATCGTTAGATGTGATAAACTGAAGCCTGCCGAGGATGAAGTTCTCATCAAAGTTGAAGCATGTCCGATCAACCCGTCAGATTTAGGCTTACTCATCAGTTTCGCAGCTGACCTTGATACCCTGAGTGTCAGTGGATCTGGCAATGCCACCGTCGCAAAAATGAAAATCCACGAAGGTCTAATGAAACAAATGAAACCGAGATTGGGAAAATCTATGAAAGTGGGTAATGAAGGTGGAGGGGTCGTAGAGGATGCTGGCGAGAAATTCAAGCACTTAATAGGAAAGACGGTGGGGCTTGCAGGTGGCGCAATGTACTCCCAATATCGTTGTGTGAAAGCGAGTAGCTGCTTAGTTATGAACGACGACACAACAACTACGGAGGCCGCATCCTCTTTTGTGAACCCGCTTACGGCTTTGGGGTTCATCGAGACCATGAAGTTTGAAAATCATTCTGGGCTGATTAATACCGCCGCGGCCTCGGCACTTGGTCAAATGCTGGTAAAGATTTGTAAAGCTGATTCGATTCCACTCGTTAACATTGTCAGGAAATCTGAGCATGTCGATCTTCTTAAGAGCTTGGGAGCTGAACACATATGCAACTCCAGTGATTCAGAATTTTTGAACAATCTCGTTGACGCTATTGTTGAAACCGGCGCAACGCTTGGGTTCGATGCAACGGGTGGAGGAAATGAAGGCAAACTCGTCGGACAGATGCTTTCTGCGATGGAAATAGCAGCAAATAAAACCGCGACGGAATACAGTCGCTACGGTTCAGATACATATAAACAAGTATATATCTACGGAGGGTTAGATCAGTCTCCGACAGTTTTGAACCGCTCTTTTGGGATGCAATGGGGTCTTGGAGGATGGTTGCTGACCCCATGGATAGGGAAGTTTGGTATAGACACTTTCCAAAAGATGCGAGAACGGGTTGCGGACGAGATAAAAACAACTTTTGCTACAGCCTATACAAGCGTTATTTCTTTTGAAGAGATGTTGCAGCCTGAAATAATTAAAAAATACGCTAAGCAGGCGACCGGAGAGAAATATCTCGTGAATCCTCATAAGGATTGACCCAAGCTAGGCGCGCATAATTTGTCTCTTAGCGAATTCCATCTTCTTCACAAACGAGAACTACAAGCCAAAGAAGAAAAAAAAGACGAAAGGAATGAAAATATTGATGTTTGTTTATAATTTCACGCACCGTTTCTAAGTTTTACTCTCAAAGGGTAGCCTCAGACTCGCTCTCGTTATCATGCAACGTTACGAAAACAGGGAGGGTATGCTCCCGGTAAGGCTTAATAGAATAATAAACGGCTTGTCTCCAAGCTCAGTAAAAGTTGTTAAAGCTTAGATTGGAGGTATCGCAATATTTAAAAAAAAGATTTTTACTCAGAAAAAATCAACGTAATTTGTGTGCACTATATGTGACATCGGTTGCCACCTACGAACTGAATCAATTGCTGGACGTGTTGATCATGTCATCGCCCATGATAATCCGATGCTAGCCAGAAATATTTGCTTCAAAGGAACCGCAGCGCCTCACATCCAGTTTAGAAACGAACTAATACCGCGGCGATTCTCGGTAAGCAGGCCCGTCTTCTGTAAGCTTGATATGAGTCAACGTTTGCTCGTCATGATTCATTCTCCAAGAGAGCATTTTTTGAGAATAATGCAAGACCTTAGAGGTATACTCAGGGTTTTTGCTTTGATCAACAAACTCCCCCGCATCATTTTTTAAGTCAAAGAAGAGAGGCGGCAGATTAGTAAAATGCACGTATTTGTATTCGTCATCCCGGAGGACATTTAATGTGCATTGGTGGTGAGTTAATCCGAGAGATTTTTCCATAGCTGACCCGTCTACAATGTCCCTAAAATCGTATTCCCAGTGAGCACCATCTCTCCAGTCCAAAGGTGTTTTTTGATCTTTTAAAAAGGGTAAAAGAGTTTTTCCATCGCACTGAACAGGCGGGGGAAGATCGACCCAGTCCAAAATAGTTGGCATCACATCTACGTTCTCAGTGAATTCTTCTATTATCCTGCCGTTGCTCTGAGAATTAGTAGGATCTCGAATAATTAAAGGTATGTGGTAACTCTCATCAAAATAACCGAGCTTTCCTAAAAGCCAATGGTCTCCCATCTGTTCGCCGTGATCGGAAGTAAATATAATCAAGGTATTTTCCCAAAAGTCGTTATTTTTCAAATAATCAAAAAGAACTCCGAGATTTTGATCAACTTCGCTCATCAATCCGAAATATGAGGACTTCAATCTGGCGAGTTTTTTATCGTCCTCCGGAGCTTGGTATCCTATTTTGGTCAAAAACTCTTTCAGGAACGGATGTTGGCTAGCTTCATCAACTTTCCTTTCTCTTCGATTGAATTCCATAAGCTGGGCAGGTGGATACATCCTGTTAAATGGCTCGGGAGCAATCCATGGAGGGTGAGGCCTTAGCAATGACAAATGAACGCACCAGGACTCCTTTTGCTCAGAAATATAATCGACAACTTTTTCAACCATAAAAGGAGTGTCGTTTAACTCCTTGGGTAGTGAGAGGGGTAACGGGGTTGCGCCCCCATTCTCGTAATCAGTTCCGTCTGCCCTGTTGGTGTAGAGTTCAAAATGTTGATCGGGAATTTCGACTCCTTTATCTCTTAACCAGTAGGCCCATGCATGCGGCTATGTGCCCATTTGCAAAACTGGCTTCATCCCTGGAAGGATGCCTTCATAGGATTTTAAATTTTTGTGGTCGATACCAAATTCTCTTGGGTCGTGCGAGGTGTCTGTGTATCCGAACAACGCCGGTTCGATATTGATTTTTTTTAATTCTTTGGCCCAATTTGTATGACGTGCATCGAGTGGGGTGCCGTTCGTGCCTGATCTGTGGTTCTGAAGGTACATGCCCGTGTGTAAGCAGGCACGGGAGGGACCGCAGGGCACAGCGTTCGCATAGTGTTTTTTGAAAAGAACACCTTCGTTTGCTAGAGCATCTAAATTAGGCGTTTGTACCCTNTGTCCTAGCATTGACAAGCAATCGCCTCTCCACTGATCTGCCGTAATGAATAAAATGTTCCTCATTTTTTCGCNTTCATCCGTTGATCTCTAAATTTAAAAGTTAAGTTGTCCTTGGTCAATCTGAAGTATTATCATGCTAACATTCACCGGTCTAGTTAGCTTGGTACTTCCATTGATCTCGGTTTCCTGGCCTTTTCACCCTAAAAAGTTTCCTTTTTTTTACGGCTGGGNGATTTGGGTATTTTCTGCTCTTGGATTTCTTTTAAGTGTTCCCGGTCAAACAATGGGAATGGCTGTTTTTACCGACCATTTTATCGANGTGTTTTCGCTCTCNCGGACTGAGCTNTCAATGGCTTATCTTTTTGGAACTATCGGATCAGCTTTTTTTCTTACACGAGCCGGCCGTTGGTTTGATATTTATGGGGGTAGAATCATGGTTCCGCTNTCGGCCTTTTTTTTAGGTCTGATGGTTCTTTACTTCAGTTTTGCTGACAAAGTTATAAGTTGGATTGATGGTCCCTTTTGGATAACCCTTTTAGTGGTGGTGACAGGTTTTTTCGGGGTGAGATTTTTTGGTCAGGGAGTTTTGACCAGTTGTTCCAGAAATCTTTTACTGCCGTGGTTTGTAAAGCGCAGGGGACTAGTCAGCGGATTGCGCAATGTTTTCGTTTCGTTTGGTTTCTCGATAGCTCCGTTAGGGATAGCAAGTTTGATTGCTCTCTTTGGATGGCGCGAGACCCTATGGGGAATGGCGTTAATCGTTGGATTTATTTTCTCAGTTTTCGCGTTTGTTTTTATAAGGGACAATCCNGCAATTTGTGACTTGGCTCCAGATGGGGAGACATATAATCCTCTCGACGAAATCTCTTCTGATCAAACCTCCTTGAACCTCAAAGATGCCAGGCGCTCTCTGGTTTTCTGGGTTTATTCACTGAGTCTCGCTATGCATGCCTTATTTGGAACTGCCTTAACTTTTCATATTGTGGCAATTTTTTCGGAGGCTGGTTTATCAAAAGAGATAGCGTTTGGCTATTTTATTCCAGTGGCCATTTTCTCTACTTCGGCAAACCTCTTGGCAAGNTGGCTAGTCGATTCCAGTTCACTTAAGCCGTTCCTAATTTTAATGCTTNGCAGTTTTATNNTNGGATCATTTGGATTTCTTTTCCTTGACTTGGCNTGGGGTTATTGGGCCNTNGCATTTGGTTTTGGGGTAGGCGGCGGGCTTTGGAGTGTTGTTTCCAATCTCGCTTTNATTAGATTCTTTGGACCAACTCATGTTGGNGAGGTNAGCGGGTTGAGCACCTCGATATCAGTTTTTGCTAGCGCACTTGGTCCTTTTATTTTTTCGGCAGCAACGGATATTTTCGGCAGCTATGGAGCTGCTGCTCAAATATGTCTCCTCTTATTGTTGGTTTTGTTAGTTGCAGCGATAATCATTCCTCAAAAAGAGTTCTCTGGGCTTTAGCACTGACGTGCCTATGAGTTTGTCAGCCCCATTTTTTTAATTAGGATCTGCCCCGACCTATTTTTGGGATTGACCCCAAAAAATATTTCTTTGGTAATTCTTTTCCCTAATTCTACTCCCCACTGATCGAACGGATTGACGTTCCAAATAACAGATTGAGAAAAAGTTTTGTTCTCGTAAAGTGCCACCAATTTACCTAAATTAAAGGGAGTCAGTTCATCAAGAAGCAGAATGGATGAGGGTTTATTTCCTGAGTTGCACANGTGTGCGTTCTCATCGTGTTGGCCATTTGCTAAAGCCTCTGCTTGGCCAGCGAGGCTTGTTAGCAAAACCCTGTGCAGTTCTTTATGAGTGAGAGCATCGTTTATTACCCCGATGAAATCGACTGGCACCATTTTTTTTCCTTGGTGTAACAATTGAAAGTATGAGTGCTGAGAGCTCGTTCCAGCTCGACCCCAGACTACAGGAGCGGTTGTTATATCTACTGGTAAGTTATCCAATGAAATGCTTTTACCGTTGCTTTCCATCTCGAGTTGTTGAATAAAGTCTATTAAAGGAGACAATCTTTCAAGATAAGGCACTACTGCATAACTCTGCGAGCCTAAAAAATTGTTGTACCAGATTCCAATCAGTGCGAGCAGCACGGGCATATTATTTTGGTATTCAGACTCAAGAAAATGATCATCCATCATTTTCCCACCAGCGATAAACTCTTCAAATTTCTTTTTGCCAACAGATATGCAAGCAGGAAAACCTACTGAAGACCATATCGAGTATCTTCCNCCGATGGATTCGTCAAGTGTGAGAATTTGTTCCTCAGGAATACCCTCAGAAATTGCTCTCTCTTTTTCGGCTGTAACCGCAAAAAAATGAGTAGAAGATTTAACATCGCTTATTTGAAGTTCTTTGCTCAACCAATCTGATACAAACTTTGCGATGATCATTGTTTCCGTTGTTGAAAAACTTTTACTCGACACGATGACCAAAGTCGTTTTTGCCTCCAGAGAGTCCAAAAGAGAGAAGATTTTTTCCCCGTCGGGATTAGACAAAAAATGAAGTCTAGGCCCCGAAGCATATTGTTTTAGAGCCTCGTTTACCATTTTCGGTCCCAATTCTGATCCTCCAATCCCTATGTTAATTACATCGGTGAAAGGTTCCTGAGAAGAGGATCTCAGGTCCCCATTTCGTATGGCCTCCGAAAATTGAAACATCTGTTTTTTTTCATTCTGATTTTGATTTATAACTCCCGAGCGAATAGACATGTGGGTCGCGGATCTGCACTCTGTCTTGTTGACTGGTTTTCCTTCGAGCATATCCAACGCTTTTTCTCTTATGTTTGAAACTTTCGCTAAATCTACTAGCGTATCGAGAATACTTTCGTTTATCAGATGTCTAGAAAAATCGAGGTGAATCCCTTCGACATCAATTGAAAATGCAGAATCTCGTTGGGGCTCATCATTCAACTCTTTCATTGAAAGCCGATGTGCCGTAGCTGCTAAATCGGAAAGTTGGCTCCAAATCTGGTTTTTTCTATTCATGATCTATTCAAACCGAGTCGAGGAGAATAGGCCTAGTTAATAGTACATCTTGATTCTGCGCAAGTTTGGTTTTCAGGGTTTGTGCTTGAGGCGCCTAATTTAAATCATCTTTTTTTCGCGTTTTAATCAGAGAGTTTGTATTCTTGTCTTATTGAATCGGTTTTGAGCATATTTCCTGACCGACCTGAAATAGTTTTGTTATCTGCGATAGTTTAGCTCGGATAGCAAGTTAAAGAAGAGACGCTCATGACATTGTATCGTTGGATTGCTTTGGCAGCGGTAATTTCGCTTATCGTTTTTGTAAATTTGTCGGGCATGGATAGTATCTTGTCCTTAGAAACAGTCCTTGAAGAAAAAGATCGTTTGAGGGAGAGTTTTGAGAAAAATCCAGTCTGGCTTGGGGTCGGATTCTTCCTTAGTTACATTGTTGTAACTGCACTGTCTATCCCAGGGGCGGCTATTCTCACTTTAGCGAGCGGAGCAATCTTTGGCTTCGGGTGGGGCTTATTAATCGCTTCCTTTGCCTCAACGATTGGGGCCACACTAGCAATGCTGGCGTTTCGCTGGTTTTTTAGGAATTTAGTTGAAAAAAGATTTGAAGCGCAACTTGCCACGATAAACTCGGGTATTGCAAAAGATGGATCCCTTTATCTTTTTTCGCTGCGAATGGTGCCTATTTTTCCATTTTTTTTGATCAACGCGCTGATGGGTCTTACTAAGATAGGGGTCGGCTCTTTCTTCTGGGTATCCCAGGTAGGGATGTTGGCCGGCACCGCCTTGTATGTTAATGCTGGGACTCAGCTTGCATCAATAGAGACCATCAGTGAGATTTTTTCCGCTGAAATTATTATTTCCTTCGCAATTTTGGGTATTTTCCCGCTAGTTGCAAAAACTATCATTGAGAGGGTGAACTCTCATCATCTGTATGAGAGGTTCACGAAACCTGAGAAGTTCGATAGAGACTTAGTTGTAATCGGGGCAGGTTCTGGAGGATTAGTAGCAGCATTGATTGGAGCCACACTGAAAGCCAAGGTTTCGTTGGTAGAGAAAGAACTGATGGGAGGAGATTGCTTGAATACAGGGTGCGTCCCAAGCAAAGCCCTTATTAGATCGGCAAGGCATGTTTTTGAAAACACTCATGCCGACAGTCTCGGTTTTAAGACTTCAGTTGTAAGAGTAAATCTTGGTAGGATTATGGATCGTGTTGCGCGGATAATTCAAACCATCGAACCGAAGGACTCGGTTGAACGATACCAGTCTTTAGGGGTGGATGTAGTTTTAGGTGAAGCCAGAATAATCTCTCCTTGGCATGTGCAGGTCGATGAAAAAGTTATATCGACCAGAAAAATTATCTTGGCTACCGGCGCTACACCCTTGATTCCAAATATTGATGGGCTCGAAAGTTTTCCCTTCTTAACCTCTGAAAATATCTGGAGTTTAAGAAAACGGCCTGATCGTTTGGTCGTAATAGGAGGTGGACCAATTGGTGTCGAATTAGCCCAAACATTTAGACGTTTAGGGTCAGAGGTGACTCAAATTGAAGCTTTAGATTCTCTGCTACCGAAAGAGGACGAAGAGTTCTCAAATATAGTGTTTGATCGATTAAATTCGGAGGGAGTAGAAATTTTTCTCGGAACGAGAGCACGTTCTATCGAGACGGCTCGTGGGCAAAATATCCTCCTGACAATTGACAAAGAGGGTTTAAAAAGGGAGATAATTTTTGATGAGTTAGTGATAGCAGCAGGGAGGAAGCCATATACAAAAGGGTTGGGATTAGACTCTTTAGGGGTTGACCTAAAAGCTAATGGCGCCATTATTGTAGACAAATATCTAAGAACCAAGTTTCCTAATATTTTTGCGATAGGTGATGTTACGGGGAGTTTTCAATATACGCACGCGGCATCCCATATGGCCTGGCACGCTAGCGTGAACTCGCTTTTTAGCTTTATTAAAAAATTTCCTGTCGATTATCGTTTCATGCCCTACGCTACCTTTTCTCATCCAGAGATTTCAAGGGTAGGACTGAACGAGAAAGATGCAATTTCTCTCGGCATCAAATATGACGTCACAACCTACAACATATCGGATCTTGATAGAGCAATAGTGGATGGAGAGACACTCGGTTTGATTAAGGTGCTGACTAGACCTCGTACCGACAAAATTCTCGGAGTTACTATCGCCGCGGATCACGCCTCGAATTTAATTAGTGAGTACACCCTGGCGATGAAACACGGAATAGGACTTAAAAAAATATTGGGGACTATCCATGTTTATCCCACCATGGCCGAGGCTAATAAATTTGTAGCTAGCGAGTGGGCCAAGAATCATAAACCCAAATGGGCCCTATGGTTGCTTAAAGGTTTTCATTCTTGGATGCGGGGAGATAGCTTTTCTTTTTCAAGCGAAAATAAAAAAGAAGTCGTAGAAAACTCTGATTTCAATTGAGTTTAAACCGTATTAAGCTTGCATTTTTAAAAGGAGTAAATTTGTGGCGATATTTGATGACAATGATACGAAAACTGTGAAACTGATTGGGTATACCGGCCTTGGTTTTGTAGTACTGACCGTCGCGCTTATTGTTTTAGCAGTTTATGTGGTCTAGTTCGCTCATAGTAACTTTGTGATGAGTTTCTTTATCTAGTCGTTAATTTGACTTGCTGATCATCAAAGATAGTTCTCTGTCTTCAAATGAGTGTATTTCATTGAAGCCGAACTTCTCGTAGAAAGCGCACAAAGATTTTTCACAATCTACGACTATGTCTTCTTTTTTTTTAACCCTCAGAATCTCCGCCAAGAGTTTGCTGGCAATCCCACGCGATTGAAATTGCGGATGCACAGCGAGCTGGTTAATATACCAATGTGGTTTATTTGGTGTTTGAGTTGCGATCTCAAAAGAAATCTTTGCTAGCTGCCTAAAGTGTTTTCCTAATAATAAAGCCGTACGTAATTGAAAATACATGTCTTGAGCTATATGCATTTCTGATTCCGGAGATCGCAGAAAAGAAACACCGATCGGCAACTGGTCTTCAGTTACGAAGATGACGGTATCTGAATAGTGGATTTGGATTCGAAAATATTTCAGCGCTACTTGCTTCCACCTCTCATCTCCAATCGTGCTGCACATCAACCGATCGTTTTTAAAACTTTCAGCTAAGAGTTGTGAGAATTGATCCTGGTAAAAAAAAGACATTTCTCTGAGACTACTAAAGTGATTTATTTCCATATCAACCCTTTCTTAATAATCTTAATATTATCAGATCTGATTTGAAGCTCTCATAATTGGCATATACCTTTTTATGGGATGACGAGAGAATTTAGCCTAGGACCATTGTGTGCTGCCCTCAAAACTGTTTTGATGTTCGCTCTTATTGCAAGGCAAAAAACATGGGTAGCAAGTTAACGTTCCCGACCATGGTTAGTTTTGGCACTGGTCAGGTATCGGAGGCCGTAAAGAATGCAGGCTTCAATGTGTTTTTGCTTTTTTACTACAATCAAGTGATCGGTGTCTCCGCCACTGCTACTAGCATTGCGTTGGCTATTGCACTCGTATTTGACGCCTTTACTGATCCGCTTGCCGGAAGCATCTCCGATAAACACTCAGGCAGTTGGGGTCGTCGTCATCCATTTATATTTCTCTCCGCGTTTCCGTTAGCCGTGACCTTTTTTTTTCTATTTAATCCTCCCGACAGTTTAAATGAATTTGGACTTGTAATTTGGTTAACGGTATTTGCAATCTTAGTGCGTGCCTCGATGACTTTTTATCATGTGCCACATTTAGCACTTGGAGCAGAACTTGCTGAAGACTACGATCAGCGGTCGACTTTATNTGCTTTCAGCACTTTCTTTGGATATATGGGTGGGGTGGTTTTTGTGCCGATATCGTACCGAGTTTTCTTCCCTACGACCGAAGAGTTTAATCCAGCCCTTTTGAATAACGAGGCATATTTTTCTTGGTCGATTTTTGCGGGGATACTAATGGTTTTAGCAATTTTAATCTGTGTTTTTGGGACTCGGAGAGAGATCCCCCGTTTAAAAGAGAAGGTTTCAAACCCCTCTTCAAACTTCGAATTGAACGCATTGCNAAGAGAGCTTTTTGATGCATTTTCGAACGTGTCTTTTCGAACGATTTTTTTCGGAATGATCTTATGTATGTTCATTATCTCGGTAGAGGCTGTGTTGAGCCCTTTCATGGGTTTCCATTTTTTCGAAATGACCACCGAGCAGCTTAGTTTTTTTTCGATAGGTCAACTGCTAGGCTTGATGTTTTCNGTTCTTTTTGTGCCTCTGGTCACCACACGGTTCGATAAAAAACCTACCTTAATAAGTTGCGCTCTATTAGTGGTTATTTTGGTAAATATTCCCATTGTCCTGCGGCTATTTGATTTTGAGTGGTTTCCCCAGCCAGGCTCAAGCTCCCTATTGGTCATACTTGTGATTAATAGCGGAATAACGACTATGTTAGCAATCGCACTTTTTGCGACCGTAAACTCGATGTTTGCTGATATTGCAGATGAGCATGAATTAGAGACTGGTGAGCGCCGCGAGGGGATTATTTTTTCAGCGCGATCGTTCGCTAATAAATTTACTGCCTCTGCAGGATTAGTCTTTGGAGGGGTTTTGCTTGATTACATCGACTTTCCCCGAAGAGCGGTAACGGGCGAGGTTTCCGAGGACATCGTATGGCAGTTGGGTTTCATTGCGGGTCCCGCTACTTCTATTTTTACCATTCTTGGCGTTCTTCTATTTTTCCGTTACAAGATCGATCGAGCTCGCCATAGAGAGATAATCGGTCTCCTGAGGGGAAGTAAGAGTAGCAACTGATTTTAAGCTTTTACCGTTTGGACTTTTAAAAGNCCTTNAGCTGATCCAATGAGGGCGTCGCTTGGAAAGCAGTTCAGCGTCCATTGATCAAAAGACNGAACAGCAAAATTTTTTCCATTCCAGATCATTGCTGGGTTATACCGGAGCGGTTNCGGCACCTTTAGGTAAGGATCTCANATGGATTGGCGATTTTCTNAATCAAGTTATCNGATCGTTTTGCNCTCGGCTGAAAAGGTGTTTTGATTCGGTAGCTAAAATTTAATTGGTATAAATGAGCTTTGTCTGCTGTCACCGTGCGTTGTTTAAGTGGCAACAATTCCCACTAAATCCAAAGTCTCTCTGCTATCCCAATCCCAAGACGGATGAAGGATGTGGCTCACCGGTCTGCGCCTGTCTCTTCGAATAGGTTAATCTTTTTTTCTTACGATTTANTTTTTAAAAGCGTAAAGCACCCGTCCTGACGCACAAAGGGTTCCCTCGTTGTTCATGATTTCGACCTGAATCGTCGCCAGTTGCCGTCCCTTTTTTAATACGGTAGCTTCTGCGTCTAACCAGTCTCCATGCGCTTGCCTGAGATAAGAGATTTGCAGGTCTGCTGTTCCTCCTGGGATGTCATCTTCGCGCATACTTGCAAACACAGCGGTCACGGCGGCCATGTCAATCATGGTCGCTANGACGCCTCCATGCACACTGTTGTTTATTCCACTCGGCGTATTGGTTCCGATTTTTAGCTTAACTCGCGCGAAGTTTTGTGCGGTCTCTTCGAGCGTCAACCCCAGATACTGGTGGAATGGGTCGCTGTTGAAATCAAGTTTATTGTCAACTTTCATTAAAATTGATTAGCCTTTTTTATGTTTTTTTCAGTTATTCCACCACGCTGAATCGCTGAAAGACCGAAGATCTAATTCATGGGTCCATACTGATCTGTGTTGCTGTGAAATATGAAAATAAGTATCCGCGATTTTTTCTGGGAGCATCATGCCATCTTTACTTCCCCCTAATTTTTCTCTCAGCTTAGCAAAATTTTCAGGGCCAAGAAGCTTCCCTACTGTGTCCGGTGCGTCCACCAGTCCATCGACGACGATATGAGCGACGTGGATGCCTGCGGAGGAGAACTCAGCATTGAGCGACTGGCATAGCATTCTCCGCCCGCCCATAGCTGCCGCGTGAGAGTGCTGGCCCTTGTTTCCTCTGACTGCAGCTGTAGCAGACGTGACAAGAAGGTTTCCCGTACCCCTTTTTTTCATAAAGGGAATAAGAGTGTGTGCTAAACGATAAAGGCCGAAGCATCCCAATTGCCAACCCATTTCAAATGCTTTGTGTGATGTGGTCTCGAGCGCATGATTTCCAATCTGTGCTCCTAGATTGTAAACGGCGGTCTCTATCGGCCCTAACTCGGTCTCGATGTCATTTACTAACTTCTCAATAGCTCCTTCTTCCATTAAGTTAACTATTTTTCCTGACGCTTCATTTCCTTCTCTCTGGATTTTTTCAATCAGAGAATTAAGTCCTCTCTCGTTGCTTCGTCGAGTAAGGAATGCGTGATAACCTTGTCCTGCGAATTTTCTAGCTACGTTTCCGCCTATTCCTGCACCTGCACCTATTACTAGACATATTGGTTTTGTCATTTCCGTTCTCGTTAAGTTTGCATCCACTTTAAAAATCTTATAGCGTCGGGACGGAGATTTAAACTAGAGAGATAGCTCATGAATTTGCCAATAGTCCACGGCGTCCCATTTTCTCAACCTGTGCGAGCAGTTGTGTGGCTTCTTTTGTTGAAAGAAAAGCCATTTGAATTTTTGCTGTCGATGCCTGGATCGTCTCACAAGAACGGCTCTCGGAGCCCCGAATACCTCTCAAAGTTCCCAGGGGGCACTGTCCCTTGCTTTGAAGAACCAGACACTGGATTCTGTCTTGGCGAATCTAATGCGATCTTGGCTTATTTAGCTAGTTCTAACGGATGGGAGGATCTTTATCCAGAAGATCCAAGAGAGAGGGCAAAAGTAGATCAGTATCTCCATTATCATCATAGAAACATTCGAGAAGGATCTACCCTGGTGGCAAAGCGAGTGAGGCCAGACCTGAAATTTTCGGAACCGGCTTTAAAAGCAGCAGAAAAAAATTTTCGAGCAGCATTAACAGTCTTGGAGAACTTTTTTTTAAACATGAATGATTTTTTGATTTTTCAGTACCCAACAATTGCAGACATCAGCGCTTACGCAGAAATAGGGCAGATGCAACCGCACTACACTGACGTTTTCGACCTCTCGGAATTTCCTCACATCTGTTCTTGGCTTCAACGAATGTCAAAACTTGGAGGATACGAGGCAGCACACTGTGCGCTTAAAGAATTGGGAAGTATAAAAGATAAGGCGCCCGAAATAGAATCGATGAAAAAATCTACTATAGCTGGCGCGAAAGCAATATCGGAANNNGTCAAAAGNTTTTTATAAAAAGAATGTTTNCNAGATTGAATCCGATAATTTANTTCTCGTTAGAGTGTTTCTTGTGGAGTTTTNTGCTTTTTGGAGGGGNCGAGTAGGTTGGATTNTCNGAACTCAATTGCTCGAGNGCAAGAGCGCGATCTTCTTTGTCGAACCCTCCGGTCGTCAGACAAAATTCAACTAAGTTATCGTTGGGGTCCTTCGTATATATGGAGCGGCACCAGTTATGGTCGACTTCTAATACATCACATCCTGAATCTAACCACTGATTCTTGCGAAGATTCAGCTCTGATAGATCAGCTACGTCAAATGCAAGGTGATTTATATGATCCGGTAGGCCAGCGGCTTTGGAAATATTAGTTTCGAAATCCGGATCGACCTCGGGAAGATCATGGATTTCCCAGAAAGCAATAAACTTCGAGTCATCCTCCATTCGATAAAAAAAATGCTTCGCCCAACCTCCCTCTGGAGAGGGCGCGACTTCAACTTTTACTAATAGGAACCCCATTACCCCTTCATAAAAATGATGTATGGCTTTTATGTTTTTTGTCGCGAGTGCTATATGATGATAACCCATTGTTGTTTCCTATAAGCCCTTGAGGCAAACAATAGCCCGATTTAGATCCCTGAGTTATTTTTTTTAAAGCACTAACTACTCAGTGCCCCTGAAAAAAGACTATTCCTTCTTGTCAGGCACTTTCGTGACGGTTTCGTATTTCTCAACATTGACTAATTTAACAAGGTTTTCTGCTTGATCTTCGATAATTAGTGAGGAAGTGTGTCCTGGTTTGATAAATCCTGCTGATATAGCTTTTTCAATAAAGAAAATCATCGGATCAAAATAATTATCCACATTAAAAATCCCGATGGGTTTGCTGTGAATACCCAACTGAGCCCAGGTCCATATTTCGAAAAACTCCTCAAGCGTTCCTAGGCCTCCCGGCATTGCAATGAAACCATCGCTTAACTCTGACATTTTCTTTTTTCTGGCATGCATATCCTGGCATAAGAAAAGCTCAGACAAACCGTCATGGGCTATTTCTAGGTCAGCTAAATTATCTGGCATGACTCCGATGACATTGCCTCCCTCAGCTAAAACGGTGTCCGCTAGAATGCCCATCAACCCAATCTTTGCCCCGCCGTAGACAAGAGTATTGTTGTTGCAAGCGATCTCTCTCCCTAACGTTTCAGCTGACTTTGCATAAACTGAATCCTCGCCTCGACTAGAGCCACAATAAACACAGATTTTTCTTTGTGATCGCATTGAGCGTTAAGTGATATCCCCTATAGAAGTAATTTCTTTGCTTACTATTCCGTACTCGATCGCTTCTTTCACTGACATCCAATAGTCACGAT
>PARM01000008.1 GCA_002711495.1 Gammaproteobacteria bacterium | reverse complement strand
CCAAGCCCAGAATTAGCGTCGGTCATAAAAGCTGTTTTAGAACAGGGCGAGGAAAGCCTAGGCGAGTACTCGAACTTCGAATTCGATTTGGCACTGCCTTCTGACGAAAGTCAATTACATGAGCATGTGATTGCTTTGTCTGCTTGGTGTGCGGGCTTTGTTGCTGCAGCAGAAAAATCTGGGTTGAGTTCTGAATCGTCAGAGAACCCGATGATAAGAGAGACTATTCAAGATTTCAGACGTATATCTGAAATATCCGAAGATATTGGTGAGAGTGAGGAAAACGAGTCAGATTATACTCAGCTTAGGGAGTTTGCGAGGGTGGGCGCCCTAACTGTTTACTGCGAAACTAGAACCAAGAAGATATAAAGGTTTTTCAGGGTATGAGGAGAGACTGACCATGTCGCGGATAAATGTAGTAGGTGCTGGTTTATCAGGATTAAGTTTTGCCATAAAAGCAAGATTAGACGGAGAACATGTAACCTTGTTCGACAAATCAGAGCCGTCCGTCATCTCCGCTGGACTGTCCTCTAACGTAATTTCTGTCAATCAAAGGTCCGCTAAATTTTTAAAAAGCTTAGGAGTACTAGATCAGTTAGAGGAATCTGCTAAAACCAGTTTTCAAGAAATAGTTGTAACTGACTCTGATGGGGTTGGGAGAGTCAGTTTTTCTTCGAAAACTATTGAAGAAGATTATTTGGGCTTAATAATTAACGCTGATGCCCTTAGGTACGCCTTGCTAGAGCAAGCAAAAAGTTTAGACATCAGAATTTTTTGGCAATATCCATTTACTTTGGAGCTTTTAAAATGTGATCTCTTTGTGGCAGCGGATGGTCCGAACTCTGCGGTGAGGCAAGCTCTTGGAATTAAAACATTACAATATCCCTACGATCAGTCGGCCAACATTTGTGTTGTGGAAGCGACCAGACCGGTCAAAAATACTGCATTTCAGTGGTTTGGAAAAGAGGGCCCGTTAGCGCTCCTTCCTCTTTCTCAGATCGGAAAGTTTGCGGTGGTATGGTCTTCCGCTCAGGATTTTAGCTTACAGACAGTGGATTATTTTGAAAATGAAATAAATCTAAGAACACGGGACAGACTTGGGAAACTTAGGGTTTTAACTGAGCGTCTCTCTTTCCCCTTGCAACAAAAACAAGCTTTAAAGTTCGTCGAGGATAGAGTTGCACTGATTGGAGATTCGGCGCATACAATTCACCCTTTAGCAGGTCAAGGAGGCAATTTAGGCTTTGCAGACGCAGAAGTTTTAGCAAAAGAGATCTCAATGTCCAAAATTGAGGGATTAGAATTGCCTTATCAAAAGATTTTGAGGCGTTACCAGCAAAACAGACGGCTGGAAGCTTTCTTGTTTGGTTTGACTATGGAAGTATTTCACCGTGGATACGGATCTCGAAATTCAGGGGTCCAATTTGTTAGATCGCTGGCTATGAATCATGTGCATCAGAATGACCAACTCAAGCAGTTTGCTATGTCGATTGCTGCTGGAGGGTTTTTTTAAAACGTTGGAGTACAATAAACAGATACCTCAAATCTCTGACTTTATCGTAATTGAGATCTCAGAACACTTCGAAATATAGTTAAGTAGTTTTTTAAAAAAATAGAAAAATATAAAATGAAATAGCAAACTTAACTTGATGAAATTTCGTTCGATAACCGATGACTTGCCATTAAAGCATCTAGTTTTAGGAAGAAGTCGAGTAGGCGTTTTTAGTTTATTCCCGTTCGGTTTTCGAAGTTACCCAATATGCCTTCTATTTTTATCAATTTAGGAATTAATGCTTCCAGAGATGCGTTTTTTTTACTCGTGCTATAACTTTCAATTTCTTTTAACAAGGGTATTATTTGTTCACTTAAATCTGGCGATGTTTCCTCAAGATACCTATCTATCTCGAGCGTATTCTTAAATATTTCATTGAAAATCATTAACTGATACTTGACTATTTCTTCGGTGCTGTCGCTATAAGAGCAGTGCTCGGAGCTTCGTATTTCAATATGAATCCTTTGCACCTTATCTTTCATATGCGCAATTAGCTCAGGGTAACTTGTCTCGGGTTTTGTAGGGGGCTCATTTTCTTGCCTTTTTATCTCTTCCAACAGGAGATCGCTTACTAACGATATCAAAGCTCTTCTACGCTTTTTAACCTCCTCTGTTCCATTTAAATCTTCACTGATCCTTTCAAACGCGTAATATTCCAAAACATGAAAGCCAAGTGAAATTTCACTAGGATCAGTAATCATGTGTTGAGCCTCTAATATTTCTGGCGTTATCTGGATTGTGTAATCGTTGACTATCCCAGAGTAGGGATAGTTCGCTAATGAATCCAAAAAACCAGGGCTTAGGGGCCATGCTTCAATTTTTGAAAAATTCTTACTCGTTGGAAGAAAGGTAATTGCGATGAAGGACTTGTGCGCAGAGTGCCAAGACCTCTGCCATTTTAATCGATCTTCGTCTGTCAAGGTATCTAGATATTGTTGTGTGCTTTTCGAGAGCAGATCTATTTTCTGAATTGTTACCTTTAAAAGCCTGTCTTGTTCTCGGTTTATGATTTCGCTCAGTTTTTTCTCGTTCATCGCTCCATTTTTTTTTTCNGAGATTTTTGGTTCACAAGAGGATATGAAGATGCAACTCAACAAACACGTAAACTTTAATAGTTTTTCCATGCAGTTACCTTAGACTAATAATAGGCCAGTTTCTTTTTTTTGATTCCTGTAGAAGGGTTGGATCAGGATCAACAGCGACTGGTTTAGTTACTGCACTCAAAAGGGGAATATCATTATGTGAATCTGAGTAAAAAGTTATGTCGTCAAAGGTTTTATTATGCTTCTTGAGCCATTGATTAAGACGCTGTAATTTTCCTTTTCCAAAACTGGGTATACCAACGGTTTTCCCTGTGTATGCCCCGTTTGCAAACTCAGGAATAGGAGCGATGATCTGCTCAATGCCCATTAAGGAAATGATTGGCTTTGTTATAAACTCGATCGTAGCGGTTATAACCAACAGTTCATCCCCTCCACTACGATGTTTTTCTATAAGTTTTTGGCCCTTTTTTAAAATACTTGGCTCTATTCGTTCCCTTATAAATGCATCACGATGCCTTTTTAAAAGTTCTAAATTAATAGTTTTTAGGGGTTCGCAGGAGAAAACTAGATACTCGTTTATGTCGAGTTGACCATTTTTGTACTGAGCATAAAATCTTTCATTTTTTGGTTTCCATTCATCGGGATCGACTAGATTTTTATCAATTAAATAGCGCCCCCATTCGACATCGCTATCTACATTTATTAGAGTCTCATCAAGATCGAATATTATTAAATTCATCAAAAATCCTCGCAGAGCTCTTTGAGGTCGTATTGAATCGCGTGTTATTTAGATCTTAAAGCAGAATGAAAAATAAGAGAAATTTGTTCGCTAAATTGTGTAAAAGAAAGTGATAAAAAATTGATTGACAAGTNCGGATATAGAGCAAATGTGGGAATTATTCTGATCAATAAATTCGGCAAAGTCTTGTGGGCTCGTCGCTATGGCGAAGACTCATGGCAATTTCCTCAGGGAGGGATAGATAAAAAAGAAACCGCAGAAATAGCAATGTTTAGAGAGCTTGAGGAGGAGATTGGATTGTTACCATCTCACGTTGAGGTTTTGGGACAAACGAAAGGTTGGCTTAAATATCGTCTTCCGAAAAAGTTTCTAAGTAAGAACAGAACTCCTTTCAAAGGACAAAAGCAGAAATGGTTTTTGCTTCGGTTTTTGGGGGAAGATACGGATATAAGGGTTGATCGATTTGANGATCAGGAATTCGATCATTGGGAATGGGTGAGCTATTGGTTTCCACTTAGCCAAGTTGTGAATTTCAAGAGAGATGTGTACCGAAAGGCCCTACTCCAGCTTATTCGGTTCACTTCAGAGGCTTAAAATAACTAAAGCAGTCAAACAGCTTACTTTTTCAACGTAAAATCAAAACTGGCTAACCCTTCAAATTTACCGAGCGGTCCGAAGGTTTTCTCTTCGAATAAGACTTTGTTAAAAGAGTCGATAGTTAGAATAGTCATTGCTCTGGTTCCATAGTTTTCGCCATAAATAAAGCTGGCGGATAATTCTTCAGAGGAGCCCGTATCTTCTAGAAGTCTATAAAGATCTGAATTTGAAAACCCTTTCTCCGCAAGACTAACTAACTTTCGTCGGCCATCTTTAACCTTGGGCCAGCCGCAGTTAAGCGCTTCATTGCTCAGTCCAAAAAAACCGTTTTCTAACTTCTGATTAGCTTTGATTCTGTTGCTAAAGTAGTAATATTCTTTCAGGTCACCCACTAACAGATTAAATCCATTGTATTCTTGTTTTTTGTTAGCAATAGCCCTCAGATAACCCCTGGGCGAATAATCTTTTTTTAAGAAATTTACAGGAAGCTCTCCTCTTGAGCGTTTATAATAAATCCCAGTTTGTGGTGGTCTAAAATTTGTTATTGCAGAAAACCTTCCATCCTTTGTAAGTCCTAGCCAAGTACCCCCCTTTTGCAAGTCTTTTCCGGCGAGCATCTTTCCTTTTTGGTCCCAAAATTCAGCTTTTTTTGTTGGTCTTTCAAAGAATTCGTCCCTGTTNGCGGCCAGAATAAGCTTGTACTCAGGGTTAGGGTTGATCGCAAAAAGAATTAGACACATAAAAAAAATCGGTTTATTGGTAGAGTGCTTTGAAGGATAATGAACCTTTACNGAATATGCCAAGAGAATGCTCCAATATCCAGAGATAAACCCAATTGCATTGAATATCGGCGTTTTGCAGATTCATTGGTATGGGCTCAGCTATTTGTTGGGTATTTGCTTGGTTTGGATCAATATATCTTTCCGCGCCAGAAAAGATAAATCGCAGTGGGACTCTGAGAGTATCAGCGACATAGTTTTTTATGCAGTCGTAGGGGTTTTATTGGGCGGTAGGTTAGGGTACATCTTTTTTTATAATTATGATCAGTTTTTATCAGAGCCCTTAATAATCTTTAAAATATGGCAGGGAGGGATGTCTTTCCATGGGGGNCTTCTTGGGGTTTTATGTGCCATAGCGGTATACTCAAAAAAAAAGAAGACGCAATATTTCAGAGTTACGGATCTCATTGCTCCTTCTATACCTATCGCGCTATGTTGTGGACGATTAGGAAATTTTATCAACACAGAATTACCGGGACGAGTTTCAAGCGTTCCCTGGGCAGTAGTGTTCCCAGGGGAAACTTTAGGTAGGCATCCATCTAGCTTATATCAAGCGATTTTAGAGGGACCGATTTTGTTCTTTTTCCTATGGGCTTTTACCAGGAAAAACCGTCCAATCATGGCAACTTCTGCGTTTTTCCTTATATCTTATGGAGTTTTAAGAACCCTCTCCGAACTATTTCGTGCTCCCGATACTCATATCGGGTTTTTATTTGTTGGGACAACGATGGGCCAGCTTCTCTCGGTTCCAATGATTTTGGTAGGACTATTCCTCATGTGGATCAGTTACAGGCAAAAAAGACTATGATTGTAAAACCAAAAATACGCGGCTTTATCTGCACTACAACTCACCCGACTGGTTGTGAAGTTGACGTTCAGAACCAGATAAATTACGTGAAGAAAAAAGGTAGGCTGTCTAATGGTCCCAAGAAAGTATTGATTATTGGCGCTTCGGGAGGATATGGCCTGGCTTCGAGAATTAGCGCGAGCTTTGGGTATGGTGCCGCATCTGTTGGGGTTTTTCTGGAACGTTCCCCGCAGCCGTTTAAAACCGGTTCTCCCGGGTGGTATCGAACCGCAGCCTTTTCAAGACTTGCAGAAAAAGAGGGAATTTACTGTGCAAACGTAAACGNNGACGCATTTTCAGAAAAAATCAAGCATCGGGTCTGCGATCTTATCTCNCGCGATNTAGGCCAAGTGGATCTTGTTGTTTACTCACTTGCAGCGCCTTCGCGCACTCTTTCTGATGGAGAAATNGCAAGGTCAACCTTGAAACCAATTGGTTCTAGTTATGATGGGTTGACGATCGACCTGAATACTAGGGGTATTCGTAATATCTCGCTAGAGCCGGCAAGCGACGAGGAAATTTTAGATACAGTAAAAGTAATGGGAGGAGAGGATTGGGAGTTGTGGATAGAAGAGCTGATGAAGAGGAATTTGCTTGCTGAAGGGTTTATCACCACAAACTATACTTATATTGGAAGTGAAGTTACTTGGCCTATTTATAACCAAGGTACCATTGGAAAGGCTAAGGAAGACCTGCAGAGAGCCGCTCAAGCGATATCTAAGAAATCATCAGAGAAAAAAGGCAACGCTTATTTAGCGGTTATGAAAGGTTTAGTTACCCAGGCCGCATCTGCTATACCCGGGATGTCAGTATACTTATCTCTTTTGTTTAAGATCATGAAAGATATGAATGTGCACGAAGGGTGTGTCGAGCAAGCCTTCAGGCTTTTTTCTGAGGAACTTTACAGTGGAGCTGAAATTAATTTAGATCAATCGGGGAGAATAAGGTTAGATAACTACGAACTTTTAAAAGAGGTGCAAGATTATGTTTCCGAAAACTGGGCAAAATTTAATACTAACTCTATGGATCGAATAGCAGACTTTAAAGGTTATCGAAGAGATTTTATGCAAATTTATGGGTTTGATTTTGAAAATGTAGACTACGGCAAGGACGTTTCACCCAATTCAGAAATGACGCTCTACTCTTAGCGCAAAGTTGTTAGAAATCTAGCATTAAACGAAATATGACGTCTATAGATAGAAAAGCGACAGCAAAGGCAAGTCAATGGAAAAATCATTATTTGTTAGGGCGTGTAATGGCCTCCAAACAACACAAACACCTATCTGGCTGAATAGACAGGCGGGGCGTTACATGCCTGACTATCATCGTGTAAAAGGAAAGACCCCAAGTTTAGATTTCTTTAAGAATCCTGAATTAGCCGCGGAGGTAACATGCGATGCTCAGCGGATATTAGGTGTGGATGCGGCAATTCTGTTCGCAGACCTTCTTCCAATTCTTGAGCCTATGGGTTTCAAGCTTGACTATTTCCCAGAAATTGGGCCGGTAATCGAGAATCCTATTCGTGCTGTTTCGGAGATTGATTCAGTTGAGACCAAAAAAAGTTCTGAGTCTATGCCGTACATACGAGAGGCAATTACGCTAATAAAATCTTCTCTTCCTGCTGACATACCTCTCATTGGGTTTGGGGGTGCGCCTTTCACATTGACATCTTACGCTATTGAAGGCGGAAGCTCTAAAAGTTATATCTTCGTTAAAAAGCTCATGAGATCGCACCCACAAAAGTTCAGAGAGCTTATGGACAAAATGACGGATTCGATAATCGATTATCTTAACTATCAAATTCTGTGCGGAGTTGATGCTATTCAAGTTTTCGATAGTTGGGTCGGATGCTTGGGGGTGAGCGACTACGAGAGACACGTATACCCGCACACAAAAAGGCTTTTTGAATCTTTAATTAAGGGCGTACCAGTTATCCATTTTGGTACAGGAAATCCAGCGCTTTTGCGGCTGATGGCCGCCGCGGGAGGAGATGTGATGGCNCTCGATTGGCGGGCTCCGCTTACAGAGTCGTGGAATGATTTAGGTTGTAAATCGATTCAGGGCAACTTGGATCCGGTTGCTCTTTTTGGAAGCCAAANATCCGTCATAAAAGCNGCTAAGGANATTCTAGATGATGTTGCGGGTCGGCCNGGGCATATTTTTAATCTTGGTCATGGNATTCTGCCTCAAACTCCTCTANAGAACGTNAAAGTGTTGGTGCGGGTAGTGAAAGACTATAGTTCGGAGGTTAAAAGCAGGTATCAATCGTTNGGNTATTGAATCAGGTCTTTCTTTAGAATTATAGATGAACGCTTCAGATCGTACTCTTCTTTCTTCTCTTTGGGGAGTTCATCAAAGTCGATGGAGAGAAAGTCGCGTTCTTTGAACCAGTGCGCGCTTCTTGTTGTTAAGACAAATAAACTCTTCAATCCACTCGCTATTGCTTTTTCTTCTATTAAATCTAAAAGTTTATCTCCCTTTTCCATATTTCGATAATCAGGATGAGTAACCATGCATGCCACTTCCCCCACTTCCCCGTATATGTGCAGAGCGGCGCAGGCGACTAAAAATCCATCTCTTTCAATGACAAAAAAGTTAGAGAGCTTAGTTTCTATTGATTCTTTAGTTCTCGAAATGAGGGCTCCCTCTCGTTCTGAGGGCTTTACTAAATCAAGTATAGCGGTCACGTCTTCTTGCAAAGCCGACCTAACTTTCTCTGAACTTATTCCAGTNAGCTGCGTTCCCGAGCCATGATGTGTAAAAAGCTCTTGAATAATAGCGCCATCAATTTTGTGACTTATAATATGACAGCGATTAACACCGTTGTTGCAAGCTTCCTCGCAGAATTGATATAGATTTTGTTCAGTTATTTCTTCTTTTTCCCTGCCTAAGTCAACTTCCGAAATAATTTGATTTTCCTGATCCAGCAATCCGGGGGCTTCGCTTAAATATAAGAGTTTGTCTGCAGAAACAGCGCACGCTATTTTACAAGCTACCTCGTCCGAGTCCAGGTAAAAAAGTTCGCCTCCCGGTGCGAATCCGATAGGTGGTATTAGTAAGATTGCGTTAGTATCAAGTTGTCTATTGATCGCCAGTGCGTTTATCTTTCTTACCTCTCCGGAAGACTCAAAATCAACACCGTCAATTATGCCTAACGGTTTTGCCTTAACGAAATTTCCTGAGGTTAGAAGTATTTCCTTCTTGCCTCCGGGAAGATGAAAAGAGTGAGACATAAAGGTTGCTTCTAACTCATTTCTTATTGAACCTATCACTTCAGAGAGCAGAGCTATTTGGCTGAACCTAGTAATNCTTNTNCCTTTANACTCAGNCCACTCGGATAGCAACTTGTTTTGTATTCGTTGGTCTCCATTAAAAACAATCACAAGGCGCACTCCGAGCGTGTTCAGTAAAATGCAGTCAGAGACAATTTTTTCCAGGTTCTCAGAAGAAATAGCACCATCACATAGAGACACAACAAAAGTTTTGCCTTTATGTGCATCGATATAGCCAGCTGCGCTTCTAAACCAGTTAATTCTTTCTGCTTGCATTGTAAAACGTTTTATTTGCTAGTTGTTCGGCGATTATAACAGCAAAAATAGATTTGATGATGAAGACTGACTATATCTTATTCTTTAATTGGATAGAAAATTACGGGACCTGTTGGGCTATTGTTGCGGATCATTTTATGGTGCAATAGCAGGTCTCTATGCTAACAAGGAGCGTTCTAAGATGACTGTGACTCTGGCCGATCGAGAGGGACACATATGGTTCGATGGAGAAATAGTCCCCTGGAAAGAGGCCCGGGTACATGTTCTTACACATACGCTTCATTATGGGCTCGGAGTATTTGAGGGTGTTAGGGCATACCCTACNGAGAAAGGGCCGGCTATATTTAGNCTTCACGATCATACCGATCGATTATTTCGTTCTGCCCATATTTTAAATTTTCACATACCATGGGCAAAAGATGAGATAAATAACGCTCAGGTTGAAGTAGTTAAACTCAATAAACTCAAAGAAGCTTATTTGCGCCCGATGTGTTTTTATGGATCTGAAGGTATGGGCNTAAGAGCNGATAACTTAAAGCCTCATTGTATAATCGCCGCATGGGAGTGGCCAAATTATATGACCCCTGAGGCGCGAATCGAAGGGATCTCAGTCAGAACTTCCTCTTACACCAGACATCACGTTAACATAACAATGTGTAAGGCAAAGGCAAATGGAAATTACATAAATTCGATGCTTGCACTCCAAGAAGCTCTGGATAGCGGTTGTGAAGAGGCGCTCTTGCTTGATAACGAGGGTTATGTCGCAGAGGGAAGCGGAGAAAATATTTTTATTGTCGAAAAAGGTAGGCTTATAACACCCGAACTTACTTCATGCTTGGAGGGAATTACCCGCTCTACAGTAATTACTTTAGCGAAAGAAGTGGGTTTAGAGGTAGAGGAAAAAAGAATCACTCGTGATCAAGTTTATATCGCTGAGGANGCTTTTTTCACCGGAACAGCAGCTGAGGTGTTGCCTATTAAAGAGTTGGATGGCAGAAAAATTGGAGAGGGNAAACGTGGCCCNGTCACCGAAAAATTACAGCANATGTACTTTGATCAGGTGATGAAAAAAGATAGCTCGCACCCAGAATGGTCTACGCTTGTTGTTTAGCATAGAAAGTTCTCTAGCAATTCTAAGATCGAATCCTAAAACGGCCTGTTGCTTTGAAGAGAGCTTGATTGCTTGATGAAAATACTAATTGTAAGCCCTGCTTGGATTGGTGATGCGATCATGGCGCAGAGCCTTTACAAAATTTTAAAGCATGCCAGACCAGAATGCAGACTAGAAGTTATTGCACCTAGTTGGACTCTACCTGTTTTAAGCCGAATGCATGAGGTCGACGATGCTCTTCTTTCGCCGTTTAATCATGGAGAGCTGCGGCTGAAAGAGCGACTTTATCTTGCATTGAAAATTAAGAAAAAAAATTACGATCAAGCAATCGTCCTTACTAACTCTTTAAAGTCTGCCCTGGTTCCATATCTTGCAAGAATACCCATTCGGACAAGTTGGTTAGGTGAATTAAGGTACGGACTGATTAATGATATTCGAGACGATTCATCTAGATACAAGCGGTTAATGATTGAACGTTTTGCGGCACTGGCGCCTGGAGGAGAGCTGATTTCAAAAGATGCGATTCCATTCCCTCATTTAATTTCTGATGATCGTAATATCGCTTCGCTAGGTAAAAAGAATCAAATAGATTTTGGTCGAGAAATTATAACGTTCTGTCCAGGCGCAGAATTTGGAATCGCAAAGCGTTGGCCAACCTACCATTTTTCTGTTGTGATCGATCATTATCTTAGGTTAGGTTGGAACACAATAATTCTGGGTTCCGACAAAGATTCGGAAGTAGCAGCGGAAATAAAAAAAAGAGTTTGTGAGAAGCAAACAAATTTGTTTGATTTGACAGGAAAGACGTCCATTCTTGATGCAATAGATATATTGTCCATTTCGAAATTAGTCTTAACTAATGATTCCGGGCTTATGCACGTATCTGCTGCTGTAGGAGCGCCACTGTTAGCGCTGTATGGCCCAACAAGTCCGACTTACACTCCTCCACTTAGCGATTCTGCAAGGTTAATAAAAAAATTTAGCGGTTTCAGCAAAAAGAGAGTCGGCGATAGAGCTGACGGTTATGACAAATCTTTATTTGAAATCTCTCCTGAAGAAGTCATACAAGCGTTGAACGAGCTCTTATGAATCTGCACCTAATTTCATTGTCGAAGATTTTTCGCTGGCGCAAGAGATGAAAGTTCTGATTGTAAAGACCTCGTCTTTGGGAGATATTGTTCATGCCCTTCCCGCAGTAACCGAAGCCTCTCATTTCTTCCCCTCAATTGAGTTTGATTGGTTGGTTGAAGAAGTATTTTGCTCAGTCCCTTCGGTTCACCCGTCCATTAACAATATTATCCCTGTGAGTTTGAGAAAATGGAGGAAGAGTCTTTCAGAGGCGGTGACTGGCTTCCCATCTTTTGTAAGGAATTTACGCTCCACAAACTATGACCTTGTTATTGATTCACAGGGACTTCTGAAAAGTGGACTTTTAACTATGTTGTCTCGAGGTGAAAGTGTTGGTTTCGATGTTGGAAGTAGTAGAGAAAGAGCTGCATCTTTTTTTTACACTAAATCATATGGAGTATCGAAGAACACACACGCGATATTAAGACAAAAATCGCTCTTTGCCCGAGTATTGGGATATCAAGAAACAGGAAACATAGATTACGGATTAGGAAAAGAAAATAATCTGAAAAAAAAAGTGATTTTTTTTCACGGAACTACCTCAAGAAAAAAAGAATGGCCGAAAAAGTTTTGGAGCGAATTAGTTTCTAAAGTAATTTCAAAAAATTGGGAAGTAATTATCCCTGCTTTAGGTCCTGAAGAGGTTGATCGAGCGAAGGCAATTTCAAGTGGGAGAGCTAAGATTCTTGTAGACAGCTCTATCGAGAATCTTATGAAAGAATTAGGTGAGTGTGCGGCAGCTGTCTCGGTGGACACGGGTCTTGGGCACTTGGCCAATGCGTTTTCAGTTCCCAGTGTAGGAATTTTTGGGCAGACTGATCCTAAACTAACTGGGCTGGTGAGTCCGTCCGCCAATCATAAAACAAGTATTAATCTTAGATGTTCTTGTGCAAAGTGTTCATATCAGGAAAAATCGAGGCATTACGGCCATAAACTTCCTTGCTATGACGAAGTAACCCCGGAGCGAGTTTGGAGAGCACTAGAGAAATTGCTAGTATAAAAAGATGGAGATCGAGATCACCGAAACTCGCTTTTTGTATTTTTAAGTACTTCCCTTATGGAGGGATACAAAGAGATTTTTTAAAAATTGCTCTCGAAACATTAAGGCTAGGAAGTCAGGTCAGAGTTTACTGTCTAACCTGGGATGGCGACGTTCCTAATAACTTTGAATTAGTCTTGGTCCCCGTTTCTGCTATAACAAGGCACACCCTCTATCGTCGTTATAGTGAGTGGGTTAGGAATGATTTAGCCAAAAATCCCGTTGATGCTGTAGTGGGAATAAATAAAATCCCTGAATTAGACGTTTACTATGCAGGAGATTCTTGCTTCGAGGAAATTGCGCAAAATCAACGAAGTAAATTTTACAGGCTCTTACCAAGGTACCGCCATTTTTCTAAATATGAAAAAGCCGTCTTTGGTAACGAGAGTAAAACTGAGATCCTAATGATCTCCAAATTCCAAAAAAAATTTTTCGAGAAATATTACCATACCACAGTTGAGAGAATGCATTTTTTGCCGCCTGGTATTTCTGAGGATAGATTTCCGCCAGATAATTTAGAGGTCCGCCGCCAAGATTTTAGGAAAGAGCTAAACCTTAGTTCTGAAGAAAAATTACTCCTTTTTGTTGGGTCTGGTTTCAAAAAAAAAGGCCTTGCGAGGGCGTTAAAGGCATTCAGGTCACTCAATAATGATATGCGGCGGAAGACTAAATTCCTTGTTCTGGGCCAAGATAATAAAACTTATTTCCGAATTCTTTCTTTTTGTCTATTTATTTCCAAACAGGTTTCTTTCCTGGGAGGTAAAGCAAATGTAAACGACTTTTTATTTGCCGCAGACTTGCTTATTTTGCCCGCTCTTGATGAAAATACAGGAACAGTTATTTTAGAGGCGATAGTTTCGGGAACCCCCGTTTTGACAACCGAAAATTGCGGGTACTCAAATTATGTCGTTGAGTCGGGCATGGGAGATGTCGTTTCGTTGCCGTTTCAACAAAGCGCTCTTAATCGATCATTAAAAATCCTTCTTGAAAACACTGATAAAGAGGATTGGTTAGAAAAAAGTAAAGTTTTCCTGAATAAATTGGATGTGACTTCACTCCATGAAAAGGCAGCAATTAAAATACATCGAATTGCAGTTAAAAAAATAAGATCTTAACTTTATAAAACGGGACTCTTATAGGTTTTACTGCGGATAAATATTAAAAACAGCTTTCTGATATTTATGGATCATAAAAATTACAATGACTTTGTAAGTCCGACTCTAGCTGAAGTCATAGGGAATGAAGATCCGTTTTCCTGGCAACAAAAATTAGCGGGAGTGATTTTTCGAAATGTTGAGAATAGAAAAACGTTTCGAATCATGGTCGGGCAGGAATCATATTTTGTTAAAATCCATAAATCATTTTTTTGGAAGGGTGCTTTCAATGATCTAGTCCGCGGCCAAATCCCTAGCCTTGGGGCCGAAGCTGAATGGAGAGCGATCGGTGCTCTTAAAGCACGAGGCATCGCTACGATAGAGCCTATGCTGTACGCTAAGCGCGGCGTGAAGTTTTTCAACCATCGATCGATGTTAGTTTCGAAAGCGCTAGAAAATAAGGTTTCGTTAGAATATTTTTCAACAAACAATCCTCTCTTTAAGCGACGGCTAATCAAAAAAATAGCAACACTCACTAAAACAATGCACCTTGCGGGNATAAATCACAGGGATTTTTACCTTTGTCATTTTTTGATGGATAGAGATATATCGAGCGGCCCACTGTTGCATTTAATCGATCTTCATCGCGCTCAAGAAAGAGTAAAGGTTTCTCAAAGGTGGCTAATAAAGGATTTAGGGAGCCTTCTTTTCTCCTCTCTATCTAAAGGACTTACTCGCCGAGACCTCTTGCGGTTTGTGCGCGAATATTCAGATAAGCCTTTAAAGGAAGCGCTTAAAGATAAAAATCTTTGGGTCGGTAGTTTAGCCAGAGCCCGAAATCTCTACTTAAAGCACAACCAAAAAATACCCATCAAGATAGGTAAGTTACTTCAAGAATCCTTATTTGTAAGCGTAAAAGGTTTAAGCGATGCAGGAAGAAAAATCGATCTACCATTTTCTATGATTCTCCTCGATCGCAACGACGAAAAAATGAGTTTTTACATCAAGGAGGTGTTGAGAGTTTTACCGAAGAAAAGAATTGTGCTTAGGGGCTATCGGCGGAAAGAGCCAGTAATTCTTAAAATCTTTTTTGGCCCNTTNGCGGAACGGAGATTTAGTAGAGAGATGAAAGGTTTAGAGGCGATAAAAAAATCAGGTGTGGCTTCCCCCGAGATTTTGCACACCGGTTTATCACCTTCGGATTCCGGTAAAGTCATTGTCTTTNAAATGTTGAACGAGTCCTTAAGTTTNAACGCGGCTATGGAGAGGATAAATTCTTTACAGGAGAGAACTGATTTGTTTATCAGCATGATGGAAACTCTAGCGCGCCTTCACAACTTCAGCTTAGATCAAAGAGATCCTCATCCTGAAAACTTCTTGGTAAGCGAAGGAAAAATTTTCGTTATTGATGGACAGCAAATATATTGTCAAGGCAATGGGTCCCTTGATATATCATCGAGTCTTAAATCGTTAGCACTTTTTTTTTCTCATATAAAAAAAATTAATGAATCCGAGATNACGGAATCGACACATCATTATTTCTTATGCAGAGATAAACAGTTCGAAGATTCGTACAGAAANGTCATTTTGAGTTATTTCAGGGAGTTTCGACAAAAGAACCTCAAGAAGCAGCTGAGCAAAGTCTTTCGNGATTGTTCAGGTGTTTCAGTGGACAAAGGTTTTTTTCGTTTTACTGCCATCACGAGAAAATATAAGACTCCGACAATGCTTCAGTTGATTAATAATCTAGATTTGGAGATTGATAGAGGTATTAAACTCAAGGAGGGTAATACCAACACAGTATCACTAATCACTACGAGCATGGGTCCGTTTGTGGTTAAGCGATATAATATGAAGACTATCTCCCATCGTATGTCGAGACTGTTNAGAAGAACGCGAGCTTCACGAGCGTGGGCCTACGGGCATCTTCTAAACAGCTTAAACATCCGAACACCTTATCCAATCGCTTTAATAGAGGAGAGACTCGGTTCTTTTCGTGGTAAGGCCTATTTAATAACTGAGTACTCCTCTGGTTATCCGGCCGAGAGATTGGCTGAAAAAAAAGAGTTTGGCAAAGAACCGTTATTAATAGCAAATTTGCTTAAAGCGCTTTTTGATAATCGGTTAATNCATGGNGATCTNAAGTCACAGAATTTTTTAATCGAGGACNACANAGCGTGCATCGTAGACTTAGATTCGACCTTTGATGTCGGGAACACTGAGNTCCATCGCATGCATATAAGANGAGAAATAGCGAGATTTTTTAGAAATTGGGAGCATTGCCCGAAGCTCCGAAACATTTTTCTTAGCCATTTGAAATCAATGGATCTATTAGATTANTCTTCTTCTTGAAGAAAATTAAATTTCGAGATNTAGCTCATGGAGAAAAATTTAAAAGTCCTACAGATCGTCCATGATCTCGAACCCCCTTTTGAGTTAGTAGCGAAAAGTTATGCTGAAAGTTTTTCTGGTTACAATGTAACAACCGTTGTTCTTAAAGGCGCAAGAGACGAAAGATTTTCCAACGAAATTTATGGCGACGTTTATTTTCTAGAATTTAGTGCTCAATCTCTAAAGAGATTAAAGGTTCGAGCGATCCTGAAAGTCAGAGATTTATTAGAGACTGTTTCTCCAAACATCGTTTTTGGTCACAGATATAAACCGTTTTTTATGGCTTTGATTCTTAACTACTTATACCCAATCGACCTTGTTTTTGGGGTGGTTCATCATTACGGTTTTCTGGATCGAAAATCACGACTGTTATTTTCTCGTTTCTGGAAGAAAAACGTTGAGTTAATCGGCGTTTCACCGCCTGTCTGTGATTACTTAAGACAAAGGCTAGGGGAAGGNAGAGGAAANATAAATTNTGTTCAGCAAGGGTATNACAAACCAANATTATTAAAAAAAAGCGATGCATTAAAGAGACTAGGTTTGCCTGAAACTAATTATTATTTCGGCACAATTGGGCGCTTAGTCGAGAAAAAAAATCACAAGACCTTAATAAGAGCCTTTGCAAAAATTAACGACGAATCTAACTTAATTATTATAGGGAATGGCAGNCTCTCAAGTGAGTTGAAAGAAATCGTGCGGAATCTGGAAATCGAGAACAGGGTCCATTTCTTAGGAAAAGTGGAAATGGCTCATCGCTATCTTAAAGCTTTCGATTGCTTTATCTTTCCTTCAACCGAGAAAGAGGAGTTTGGGGTCGTTTTATTGGAGGCTATGTATGCGGAACTTCCGATTATTTGTTCCGATTCTCCCGGCCCAATGACGATAGCGTCAGATTTTGCTCACATTTATCGTTCTGAGGATCAAGATGGGTTAATGACTGCAATGAAGAGTATTAGAAAAAAAGCACCACATGAGATTTTGAGATCTTCCCAAAGGGGGCTCGAAATACTCGATCAAGATTTCAATCAACTCAAAATGTCTGCCTCTATAAGATCTATATCCTCGATTGCGAAACTGCTATCAAAAATTTGATAACTCGTGCTTTCAGTATATTCCTTCTTCTCCAGGTGGACGGGTTTTGAATCTTCGATGAAGCCACCAATACTGTTCTGGTGCCAATCGAATAGCTTCTTCTACTTTTTTATTAANAAGCTCACAANCTGCAGNAATATCTTTTGAAGGAAAATCCTGCGACGAACTTGATAGTTTAACAAGGTAACGCCCCTCTTTTTTCCGATATTGACTCATAAATATGACATTCGCCTTTGTGGATTGAGCAATTCGTGACGTAGCCGTAATTGTAGCTGTTGGAAAACCAAAAAAAGGAACGAAGACAGAATTTTTTGCTCCGAAATCTTGGTCTGGCCCATACCAAATAATTGACCCTTGCCGAAGTATCTTAATTACCCCCCGAATATTTTTTCGTTCAACAATGGATTCGAAGTTTCTCTTTCTACCCCTATTCATGATCGTGTTGATGAGCAGATTTTTGTTTCTTTTATACATCACGTGAAACGGAATCTTTTTGCTAAGCGCTGCGCCGCAAAGATCTAGAGAACATAGGTGATTTCCAATTAGTAACACTCCTTGTCCCTTCTTCTCAGCCGCTGCTAATAATTCTAACCCTTCAAATTCAACGAGAGATTCGTAATCTCGCCCAGGGAAAACCCACGCCTCAAAGGTTTCCAATATAGCAGTTCCGCTAGATTTGAAATTTCTAACGACCTTTTTTTTAATCTCTTCATCTTTTAAGTCGGGGAAACATACGCACAGATTTTTTTCGACAATTCTTCTTCTTCTTTTTGCAAAAACGAAAGCAAGGAGTCCAATGGCAGATCCGAAAGCTGTCCTGCTTTTTCTTGGCAAAAGACAAACTATGCTTAATAAAGCTATCCCTACCCAGTTTATCCAATACTTTGGGTNGAGTAATTTGNACGTGAGATTAGGATGACNATTCACGAATTTTACGTTAGCAGTTTTCACTCTNTGAAGGAAATAAATGATAGTATAACTAGGAGAAAAAAATGGAATCAGTTATGAGACCTCCCAAGTTTGAGACCGCCAAAATTCTTACTATTGGGGATGCGATGATAGATAGATATTGGCACGGGGTTGCTAAACGAATATCTGCCGAGGCTCCGATCCCAGTTGTTGAAGTAAAAGAAATAGANGATAGGCTTGGTGGTGCGGCAAATGTGGCTTTAAATATTTCTACACTTGGTGCGGAAAGTTGTCTTGTCGCTGCCACTGGATCGGATGCGGCTGCAAAGGAGCTTAAAGCGAAATTGAACGCTTGTAGTATAAACGCCACATTAGTTAAGGATCCTTTAACGCCAACAACTATCAAAGTTCGAATAGTNAGTCAGAATCAACAAATTGTCAGGGCTGATTTTGAAGAGAAATTCGATATTTCTGCCGAGTCGTTAGTAAAGGCTGCTAAAGATTTTGATGCAATAGATACAGTTATACTTTCAGATTATGACAAGGGGGTCCTGGCTGACCCACAGGCTTTTATTAAAGAGTATGTCTCTAAAAAAATTCCTATTTTAGTAGANCCAAAGCATAAAGATTTTTCTCTCTATCAAGGGGCGACTTTGGTAAAACCAAATATAAACGAACTCCGATACGCCATCGGCGAGTGGAATGACGAACAAGAAATGATTGCAAAAGTAAGAAGGCTTTTNCAGAAATTCTCTTGGTCNGCAGTGCTTATTACAAGAGCTTCGGACGGAATGACCTTAGTAGAACAAGCAACCGAGACACATTTNCCTGCAAGAACTCGAGATGTCTACGATACTTCTGGTGCGGGCGATACTGTTATTTCAGTTCTAGGTGCTTCGATTTCATCTGGTTTTTCTTTAAAAGACTCAGTAGGCTTATCCAATATCGCTGCGGGGATAGTGGTGGGAAATTTTGGCGTCACCAGCATTTCTGGACCTGAAATCCGTGAAGAGGTCTCCCTCATAGAAAAGAAAGCTTANAATCNAGGAGGCATGTCTTTAGAACANCTTATTTCAGCGGTGCGTGACTCAAAGGCAAAGGGAGAGCGTATCGTTTTTACCAATGGCTGTTTTGACATTTTACATGCGGGCCATATTAGTTACTTAGAAGAGGCAAAGAAAGAAGGGGACAAGCTGATTGTTGGATTGAATTCTGATGAGTCTGTTGCACGAATGAAAGGCAAGGGTCGGCCAATCAATGCGATTGACAGACGGATGAAAATTATTGCTAGTCTGAAAGTTGTTGATTGGGTAGTTTGTTTTGATGAAGACACACCAGAATCTTTAATAGAAACGATTTCCCCTCATGTTTTAGTCAAGGGAGGAGATTATTCAGTGGATCAGGTCCTAGGTGCCGATCATGTTAGGACCTCGGGTGGGGTGGTAAAAGTATTGAGTTTTGTTGAAGATTGCTCTACGAGTATGCTGGTTGAGAAAATCCGAGAGCTTTAGACTAACTTCGAAACCAAGTCAACATTCTCTGCCAGATGCTTTTTGTTGATTGTTCCTATCACCGCCGAGTGACTCTCTCCGTGTTTAAAGACGAATTCTAAACTTTCTTTGATCTNGCTCCTTCCGCTGGCAAAAATCTTTTTTAACAAAACTCCNCATCCTTTTTTATGAGCTTTTCTTATCGCCTCTATGTTAGATGAATCCTCTAAATTGAGCGTTGCCATTATAATGTCACTGAATTCCAAAGCCGCTAAGGTACCCTCGGGACTCTTTGTCGACATACCAATATTTCTGGCAAGTCCTTTTTCTCTTATCTCAATTAGAGTCTCTACCGCATCGGAATTATTGATAATATCTAATTCATTNTCGTTTGAGTGTATCANTAAAATATCGATTGCCTCTGTCTTTAAATTTTCTAAGCTTTGATGAACGCTGTTCAAAACTCCAGTCCTAGAAAAATCGAAATAGGANCTTTTGTTCTCATATTTTTCGCCGACTTTCGTTGAAACAATCCATTTGTTTCGATTTTTAGAGATCGCTTTGCCAATTTTCTTTTCACTTTCTCCATAAGCGGGTGCAGTATCTATTAGATTAATTCCCATTTCTCCTGCAATACTAATAAGATTTGATACTTGCTTTTGGTTGGGAATTACAAATTTCTCGGGATATTTGACGTCAGTGTTACGGCCAAACTTTACTGATCCCAATGATATTCTATGTGTCTTAAGACCCGTATTTCCAAGGGTTATATCCACGGGATTTCCCCAACCTTTGGTCTTTCAGCAGGGAATAGTTCAGTTTTCGCACTAGGCTTAGTGAAGATCTCGCTCAACACGTAATCTCCGAGCGTTGGCATTAATGCTAACTTTGTTGGCCAACAAACTATGGTATTTTCGTAAAATTTAACGAAAGGTTTAACTGGTTTTAAATTTCTTCTCGACTCGGGCTCAGCTCGATCAATCCTGAAAGTTGAGAACTCACATTCGGATAAATCTACCCAAGGTAAAATCCTATCCAGCTCCTTTTTTGCGAATTTTATTTGGTCTAGACTTGATCTTTTCACCCCGGTCTCCGCGAGCTTGCCACCTAGATACCAATATTTATAGTTCCCAACCATATGGGTAGTAAAAGTTATTCTGGGTTTGCCAAGATCTCGAACACAGACGGCATGCGCGAAAAGGTCCGGCAGGTTCTTTCCTCTTATCACGACTTGATGCAAGGGACGGTTTTGCATTTTTATGGGCATTTCAAGAGCGTTTATTATTTCTTGGTTTCCGATTCCGGCTGCAAAGATATATCTTTTTGCTTTGACACGATATTTACCACTTACAATCAAGCTAGTGATTTTGCCTTGCTCNCNAACTATTTCAGGGGACCCTTTTACAATCCTTGTCTCATAATCTTTGGCCAAATTTTCTACTAAAGATCTTGCGTCAATCACTATATCTTTGAGCACGTAAAGATTGCCCTTAAAATTTGGACTCATGAAAGCTTTCGGAAAATCCGTTAGCTTAACTGGCGAAACATGTCCACGAAGTAATCGGCTCCCAAGAAAGGTTGCCATCTTGGAAGAAAGACTTGCGTCAGAGAACATATAATACTGAGGGCTTAAGATAGTTACGTTTCTTAGATCCACCGGGTCGTCGCCAGACAGGCACTTCGTCCAGCGTGCCGGCATGCTTTTCAAGGTATGAAAATGGTTATTGACTAAACCGCTTAAAGAATATTTGACTCCGCCATGAATCATGCCCTGCGAGGCCAAAGTTTGTTGAATTCCTAAAGCNGTTTTTTCTATTACTATCGTAGAAAATCCCGCTCTTGCGAGCAGAACATTCAACCATAGGCCGGTGACTCCGCCTCCAACAATTGCAAAATCTACTTTTTGAGTGTTCAAGTTATTAGCTCTCTACGCCAGCTGAATAAGTATACATTNTTTAATTCGTCAATATATTGTTTTGGCTCTATCTAGAACTGATTGCGATCTATGGGTATCCTAAAAAAAAAATAAGGCCGAGTTAAATTGTTTTTATCGATTTATAATTTCATTTTTATCTTGATTTTACCCTTTATTCTCAGCCGTCTCGTTTTGAAATCTTTTCGGGAGCCACTTTACCGCACCTCTTTTAAGGAGAGGTTTGGATTCTTCAAGCGAAAAGACAGTAACCGTGACTGCATATGGATACATGCGGTTTCGGTAGGAGAGGCGGTAGCGGCTTATCCCTTGATTAACAATCTCGTAAACCGAAACTTAGACTGTATTGTTACAAGTACGACCCCTGCTGGTAAGGAGAGGGTTCAACAGCTTCTTGGTAATAAGGTGCAAACTGCGTTTGTCCCTCTCGATTTTAAGGGAGCAATAAGAAGGTTTATTTCGAATAATAACCCCACGGCACTTATTATCTCGGAAACGGAGCTATGGCCTAATATGATCGCGGAATGTCAAATAAAAAAAATAAAGATATTTTTAGTAAATGGAAGAATGTCTAAAAGTTCGGCTCGGACGTATCGAAATGTTCGTTTTTGGACAAAAGGTATGTTTGAGGCCATAGACTATTGTGGAGTACAAACGCCTCGCCATAAAAATCGGTTTATATCTTTGGGCGTAAAAAAAAATAATATTGAGGTCACCGGCAATCTAAAATTCGATATAGCGCTTCCTAATATCAATAGTGGGGCAGTCGAAAGTGCTAAAAATCTTGTGGGACATCGGACGGTGTTGCTAGGAGCAAGTACCCATGAAGGTGAAGAAGATGTTCTTTTAATGATTTTTCGCGACTTGCTTTTTTTATTCCCAAATTTACTACTCATATTAGCTCCGAGGCATATGAACCGGATTAGTCGGGTTAATTCGTTGGCTTGGAGATACGGCTATAATCCGGAGCTTTTCAGCAAGACGGATTACCTTTCTGCTGACAAAAATATCCTAATTATTGATGAAATGGGATTGTTGCCCTCCATATACTTCTGCGCTCATGTTGCTTTTGTTGGAGGCAGCCTCGTCCCGCTTGGAGGACACAATATGTTGGAAGGAGTTCGAGCTGGATGTCCTGTCATCATGGGGCCCTTTATTGAAAACATAGAGGATATTGTGAGAGATTTTGAAGAAACTGGCGGTATGTCTATTGTGAAAGACGCTTCCGCGCTTAAAAACGAAATAAAAAGACTCATGTTAGACAGTAGTCTCAGGTCGCAAATGAAAATGGCAGCTAACGCTATATTAGAATCCAATAAAGGTAGTCTTGAAATCACAGAATCGGGGATAGTGAACGCGATAAATAGGAGCTGAAATGCGTTTGTGCTCGATTTTTAAAAAGCTAGTTGCGTTGTCATCAGGTGGAGCTAGGGCAATAGACCTGATATTCTGCGTCGTCCGAACGGATGTTCTTATCAAACAAAAATTCGCTTGGGAGAATCTATCTATTTTTTTAATTGATCATGTTTAGTCGATTCAAGATAATATAAAGGCTCGGAATATCTAAAAAAACAGGTTTAACTTGGGTAATCAAAGGAAAAAGCAAAGGGTTGGTAGGTACGTTCCAGACTTAGTAGCCGACTTGGCACAGTGCGACGCAAATTACTATCGCCTTTTTAAAATTTTTCCAGAAATAGATAAATGTGATGAAAAAAAAATTGGCTTTGAGACAGATCGTTATGAGAAAGCAATGGTGGGTTTTTCGGTTACTGAAAGATGCCCTTTCACAATTACATTGGACTTGCGGATAGAGATTTTTCCAGAACATAGAATAATAAAATGGCCAAATCTGCAATTCCGAATTTATAAAGATACAAAGTCAGCCGAGGTCATCTCATTTGAACAACATCGAAAATTTGAATATCGTTACCCGTTATTTAATAAGAATCTTTTTCAACCCGACGAAAAATCGCAAGCCAACCGTTATCTGGGCGAGCTTTTAGAACACTTTATGAACAGAGGCTATTCCTTGAATCACTTAGAATTCTCATAGAAGTCGATAGGTTATTTTGGGATTCCTTTATCGCGTACATCTAGCTAGAAGAACGGTTTTCGATAGACTAGAACTGAATTAAAATCCTAATTTATTACCTTAAGCCTAGTAGACAAGATGAAAGACAGTTACAGCGCAGACGCCATTGAGGTCTTAGAAGGACTTGATCCTGTTAAAAAGAGGCCTGGGATGTACACGGATACGTCAAGACCTAACCATCTTGCGCAGGAGGTAATAGACAATAGCGTTGATGAAGCTCTAGCGGGCTTCGCTTCCGAAATACGAGTTACTNTGAGAAAAGATGGCTCAATNTCGGTAAGTGACAACGGACGAGGTATGCCGGTTGACATCCATAAAAAAGAGAAGATATCTGGGGTTGAATTGATCTTGGAGCGCCTTCATTCTGGGGCAAAGTTCAACAGTGATAGTTANAAATANTCTGGTGGCTTNCATGGNGTGGGAGTATCAGTGGTAAATGCGCTTTCAAAATCTTTTGAGGTTTTTATAAAACGTGAGGGAAAGCTTCACCATATTTCATATAGGGACGGAAAAAAAAATAGCAAACTCTTGGTCAAAGATAATGTGGGGAAAAGGAACACAGGGACTTTGATAAATTTTTTGCCTGATCCTTCTTATTTTGATTCGTCAAAATTCTCAGTTNNCGGATTAAAACATCTGCTTCGGGCAAAAGCAGTGTTGTGCTCGGGATTGAGAGTTGTATTCGAAGACGAGACAGCGTCCATCAAAAAAGAAAGGAATTGTGAGTGGCATTATGAAGACGGATTAAAAAGTTATTTANCTGCAGAGCTTTTTGATAAGGAAGTTGTTTTGNATTNCCCATTTTCNGGCNTTACNAATAGTGATGAAGAGGAAATAGAATGGGCTGTACAATGGCAAAGAGAAAGCGATGAGGTGCTTTCGGAAAGTTATGTAAACCTTATTCCGACTCGGCAAGGAGGCACCCACGTTAACGGTCTAAAGGCCGGACTTGTAGAAGCATTACGCGAGTTTTGTGAATTTAGAAATTTACTAGCACGTGGAGTTAAAATAGCTCCAGAGGATGTCTGGAAAAACTGCAATTTTGTACTTTCAATTAAAATGATTGATCCTCAGTTCGCGGGCCAAACTAAGGAGCGGCTTAATAGCAGACACGCCTTTGCATCTGTGTCCGGTGCGGTAAAGGACTATTTCTCACTCTGGTTAAATCAGAATACTGAAGAAGCGGAAGCAATAGCCATGTTAGCTATTGAAAACGCTCAGGATAGGATTAAATCTGGGAAAAAAATTTCCAGAAAGAAAGCTGTAGCCGGGCCGGCTCTGCCAGGAAAATTGGCTGACTGCGCTTCTAATGATCCGGCTCTAGGCGAACTCTTCCTTGTCGAAGGTGAATCGGCAGGGGGGTCAGCGAAGCAAGCAAGGGATCGAGAAACTCAAGCAATAATGCCTTTAAAAGGAAAAATATTAAACACGTGGGAAGTTGANACTATTTCGATACTGGATTCCAATGAAGTCAATGACATATCTATCGCGCTTGGAATTGATCCCGGGTCTGAAGACCTCTCGGGTCTTAGATATGAAAAGATTTGTATTCTTGCTGACGCTGATTCTGATGGCTTGCATATCGCGAGTCTCCTAATAGCCTTGTTTGTGCGACATTTTCCGTCTTTGGTTAGAGGAGGGCACTTGTATGTAGCCATGCCTCCACTTTACAGAATTGACCATGGCAGAGAGGTCTACTATGCGCTGGATGATGCTGAGAGGGATTCATACATGCAGAAAATACAAAAGGAGAGTAAAAATACAAAAGTGGTTGTCCAGCGTTTTAAAGGCTTGGGAGAAATGAACCCCTCGCAACTTCGAGAGACAGCGATGTCTCCAGGGACAAGAAGACTGATTCAGCTAGAACTCGGAGAATCTAAAAATACAGATGAACTTTTAGACATGCTTTTATCGAAAAAGAGGTCAAATGACAGAAGAGAATGGCTAGAGAAGAAAGGCAATTTAGCTGAGCTCTAGTTTATTTCAAGTTTAAGAAAGGAAAGAATGGACTTAGAGACTGAAAAAATATCGATAGCTGATTATACCGAAGAAGCTTATTTGAACTATGCGATGTATGTAATAAATGATCGCGCCCTGCCATTCATCGGTGATGGACTTAAACCTGTCCAAAGACGAATCATTCATGCTATGAATACTTTGCGACTTTCGCCTGACGCGAAGTTTTCCAAGTCCGCCAGAACTATTGGAGAGGTCATTGGAAAGTTTCATCCCCATGGAGACAGTGCCTGTTATGAAGCTATGGTTTTAATGGCTCAGACTTTCTCTTACCGTTACCCACTTGTGGACGGACAAGGAAACTGGGGATCACCTGATGATCCGAAATCCTACGCTGCAATGAGATATACCGAATCTAAGCTAACCTTCTATTCCAGGGTTCTGCTCGAAGAATTACATCAGGGAACAGTAGAATGGATTCCTAATTTTGACGGGACAATCGAAGAACCCGTTAACTTGCCGGCTCGTTTGCCTAATGTTCTGCTGAATGGGGGTATGGGGATTGCGGTTGGCATGACAACAGATATTCCACCCCATAACCTAAACGAGATTGTCGACGCGTGTATTTACATCTTAGATCATCCTAAAGCCAATTTAGAGGACATTTCAGATATAGTGATTGGTCCAGATTTCCCTAGTGGGCCCGAAATAGTCTCGAGCAAGAAAGAGCTTAAGGAAANATATGAAACCGGTCGTGGAGCAATCAAAGCCCGTGCGGTATACGAGCTTGAGCGAGGCGAAATAATAATTACTGCGCTTCCGTACCAAGTATCGGGAGCTAAAATTTTAGAGCAAATTGCTAATCAAATGAGGGCGAAAAGGCTACCGATGGTAGTAGATGTTCGTGACGAGTCAGACCATGAATATCCCACCCGTATAGTCATCATCCTCAAATCTAGTCGAATAGATGCAGACGAAGTCATGAGCCATTTATTTGCTTCAACTGATCTGGAGAAAAATCACAGGGTCAATCTCAATACAATTGGCATAAATGGAAAGCCTAAAGTCTTGGGGTTGGTGGCGTTATTAAAGGAATGGTTAAAGTTTAGAGCAAACACGGTAACGCTTAGGTTGGAGCATCGATTAGATAAGATCTTAGAAAGGCTTCACATCCTAGAAGGGCTTCTAATAGCTTATTTGAATTTAGATTCAGTAATAGAAATTATCAGAAACCAAGAAAACCCCAAAACAAAGTTGATGGCTGATTTTAAACTATCTGTCGAGCAAGCCGAATCAATTCTAAATTTAAGGCTAAGACAATTAGGTAGGCTAGAAGAAAAGAAAATAACTCAGGAACAAAAGAGCTTAGAAAAAGAAAAAACAGGAATAGAAGAAACTCTGAGGGTAAAGAGCCGCTTAAAAACTTTAATTAAAAAGGAACTTAAAGAAGACAAGCAAATTCACGGTGGGCAGCGTTTGTCTGAGTTAGTTAGCAGAGAGGAATCCAAGGCCTTCCAAGAAAAAGATCTACTCTTATCAGAACCAGTAACCGTNGTGCTTTCAGAGCAAGGTTGGGTTCGCTCNGCAAAGGGTCACGACGTTGTGCCGTTAAGTCTAAGTTATCGAGCTGGAGATGGCTTCCTTCAACATGAAAAGTGTAAAACAGAGCAAGANGTTGTTTTCTTCGACTCTATTGGACGAAGTTATACGGCGGCAATTCACGGGTTGCCCTCGGCGAGGGGTCAAGGAGAGCCTCTAACTGGTAGATTTAATCCGCCGGTTGGAGCTAGTTTCANGGGATTTGCCGTNGGAGACAATGATTCAAAATTTTTACTTTCCGCAGATAGCGGCTATGGTTTNTTAGCAACTTTGGCTGATCTNAAATCAAAAAACAAAAATGGAAAAGCTATCATNAAAGTAACTGCTAATGCCCTCGTTAACCAACCTCAGCGAATAAAAAATCGGGAAGGNGATNNGATAGGTGCTTTCAGTAGCCAGGGTCGACTGTTAATTTTTGACTTGAGAGAGCTCCCAGTATTGAGTAAGGGTAAGGGAGTCAAAATAATGAACATCCCTCGCTCTAGTCTAGATAATCGGGAAGAGATCATGTCTTTTGTAAGGGTTTTTTCAGATAAGGCCAATATTTTAGTGGTCTCAGGCAAAAGAACGTTAAATCTCTCCGCGAAAGATTTAATTCATTTTAAAAGCCAAAGAGCTCGAAGAGGACTAAAGTTGCCTAGAGGTTTCCAAAAAGTTGATAACGTGATCGTAAAAGAGCCNGAGTAATGGCTTAGTCTTCTAAGACTAANNTAGATGAAATTTTTTCGAGAGATGGGTCGTCTTCCAAGCTGATAATTGAGTAAATAGAATCCGAATCAAAAAGCGCATGGCGAAATGGCTGTAATACTAAATTCTCGATTTTTGGCTGGCTCGAGCTGTCTAATAATAANTTGTCAGNGGCAATTAGTGCCAAGTAGCTNGCGGATTTTCGTCCNTCNANGTCTTCCTCATCAACTGCGGATATGGCGCCTCCAAATGATATGCTTTTATCAAGCTTTGAAATAACAGATTTTATTAATAGGCCGGTTCTAGCCGCATCGTAGGTAGCGCTGTTCCCAGTGAAAGAAATAATAATTTCTTCTTTCATAGTTTGTTCGACTCTGCCCTGGTAAGTTTGTGCTGCNTCATAAAAGCTTTGAAAATAGCGATCCATGTAGTGAGCCGGCTTTATCCTAACTACTAGAATGCAAGCTGCGTTCTCCCCCTGAAAAAACCCTGTGTTTCTTTTTTTGTCTGCTGAGCTAGTACTCTCAGAATCTCGCCAGGAAGCCACTGATGAGGAAAAAAACCAAATAAATATTGCATATACGGATAACACTAAAAATATCTGGCCAGCTAGCGATGNGCTCAGACTTTCGAAACCTTGNAGCCCGATCGTTACTAGTCCTTCCTTATTATCGTCAAATGTAACTTCATAGGAAAATATTGAGTCAGTCCCAGTTTTTTTTCCAACTTCGATTATTTTTTCTGATCCTAGTGCAACTTCAATAAAGGCAATTCCTTTTTCTTCTATTAGTTGGGTGACAAGCAGATTAAGAGAAACTATATCCTCAGCTATTACATGTTTCTCAATTCGCTTGTAAATTTGCACGGTCGCTAAACTAGAAAANTTTTTGTCTATAATATTTAAGTTCCGCTCCATATTTTTTTCGTAGATGACTGCAATTATCAAGGATAAGANCGTTGGNAAAAAAAACAGCATTACAAACCATCGATTATTGGGATAAGAAGTGCGAGAAGTCATGTTACTGGTATGCTATAAAGTCCGTCTTCGTAGCATTATACCGGATACTTTTTCGTTAGTCGCAATTGACGGTAGAGATTTGAGATCNCTTATGAACGAATTATTTTTAATCAGAATANTTGGAGACGGTGGTGCGCCGGTTACNCAGAAGGTCTCTTCAATCTTAGCTGAGATGGATGCTGAAATTTTAGATATAGGACATTCGGTCATACACAATAATTTATCCTTGGGCATCCTGATTAATTTGCCTGTCAAAGACAGAATTACTTCCGCACAGCTGGAGGAGCGATTTATGTCGGTCGCCGAAAAGATAATTATTTCCTCAGTGACCTCAGATAGCTACGAGCTCTGGGTAAAGAAACAAGGTGCTCCGAGATATGTTTTGACGCTCTTGGCTCGGAGGCTTAGAGCTTCTCATTTGTCCGCAGTGAGTGAGTTGATTGTTAAAAGCGATTTGAAAGTAGATGCCATAAAAAGGTTATCAGGGCGAGTCTCGAGGAGGTCCGATTTCGTCAAAACTAAAGCTTGTGTAGAGTTTTCAATTCGAGGAGAGCCCAAAAAGAGCTTTAGAAAAAATCTTCTCTCGGTTGGAAATGAATTTCAAATTGATGTAGCGCTCCAAGAAGATGGAATTTACAGGAGACACCGCCGCCTTATCGCTTTTGACATGGATAGTACTTTAATAGCTACAGAAGTGATTGATGAGTTAGCGGATCGATTTAATGTTGGGGAACAGGTCAGAAAAATAACAGCTAAAGCAATGGCGGGCGAATTAGATTTTACAGATAGCCTTCGCAGTCGAGTTAACTTGCTCAAGGGTATGGATGCTGCCGACCTTCATCAAGTTGCAGCGAAAATCCCATTGTCTGAGGGAGCTGAGTCTCTTTTTAGGGCTCTAAACCACCTAGGTTATAAAACTGCGATCATATCAGGTGGGTTTAGCTTTTTTGGTAACAAGTTAAAATCGAAACTAGGAATCGATTACATTTATGGTAACCAGTTGGAAATAGAAGGAGGTCGACTAACAGGAAAATTAACGGGTCAGATAATTGGGGCAGAGCAAAAAGCCCAAATTTTAGAAAAAATTGCCCAAAAAGAGAATATATCTTTGAAACAAACTATTGCGGTTGGCGATGGAGCAAATGATTTGCCAATGTTGTCGGTTGCCGGATTAGGTATTGCTTTTAGAGCAAAACCGTTGGTTCGAAGAGTCGCAAAACATTCAATATCCAATTTAGGCCTAGATAGTCTACTTTACCTTATGGGAATAAGGGATTTTGAAATAGATAAATTTTAGTAAAAAAAAGTGTGTTTTGAGTCTAGCCCCGGAATTTCTTGAGCGAGACGCGGAATTAAATAGCCGGGTAATTGTCCTTTTAATTCCTTGATTATTTCCATCCCTTTGGATGCCGCGACGGAGAAGTGGGCGGTTCCTTTTACTGGATCAAGCAAGTGAAGATAGTAAGGTAAAATTCCTGTCTCGAAAAGTTTTTCCGAGAGCAAAGTTAAGACTTTTGAACTGTCATTGACCCTTTTGAGAAGAACGCTTTGATTTAGCAAAACGGTATGCTCAAGTTTTATTTTCGACAAATACTCTTGAACCTCATCATTTATTTCGTTTGGGTGATTGATGTGAAAGACAAATACTAACTTTTTCCTGCATTTTTTTACCCAAGAGATTAACTCAGGGTTAATACGATTAGGTATGACAACTGGTAACCGCGTGTGGATTCTAATTGTATTTATGTGCGCTATTCTATTTAGGCTCAAGATTAAATCCTCTAGAAATTTATCTGGGAGTATTAAAGGGTCTCCGCCGCTGAAAATTATTTCTCTAAGGCTTTTGTCTGAATTCACATGTTGTATTAAATCATGCCATTTTTCTTGGTTTAATCTCGATCGATCATAAGGAAAATGTCGTCTGAAGCAGTAGCGACAATTTATGCTGCATGCAGCTGCAGCCACTATAAGCGCTCTGCGACGATACTTCTGTATAAGTCCTTTTGGAAGATTTGTTGGTTTTTGCTCCTGAAGAGGATCCAAAATATAGCCAGGCACCTCATTGTTCTCTTCCACCGTTGGAAGCACTTGGAGTAGAAGAGGATCGTTTAGGTCTCCTTTTTTGATTCGATTTAAATACGGAAAGGGTACAAGTAAGGGGAAGTCTGATTTAAAATCGCTTAACGAAATCTCAAGTTCGTTGGCTAAGCGATTGAGATCTCGCACAGCATTTTTTAAATGCCAGCGCCAATCTTGCTGAAAGGATTTAGATTGTGTTGAGACTCTCATATTTACTCAAAAAAGGTGATCGAATGGCTAATTATTCTACCAATGAATTCAAATCGGGTCTCAAAGTAATGTTAGAGGGAGACCCTTGCAACATAATAGAAAATGAGTTCGTCAAGCCAGGAAAGGGGCAAGCTTTCAATCGGGTTAAATTAAAGAATCTCCGGTCAGGTCGTGTTTGGGAGCGGACTTTTAAATCAGGTGAGACCTTAGAAAGTGCAGATGTAATGGAGTTTGAAATGGAGTATTTGTACAATGACGGAACCTACTGGCATTTTATGAAGACAGACGGTAGTTATGAGCAAGTGGCTAGCGATAAATCAGCACTTGACGGTAGCGAAATTTGGTTAAACGAGACGGACAGAGCTACCGTTACTCTTTGGAATGACGCCCCCATCTTAGTTACTCCGCCGAATTTCGTTGAATTAACTGTGATAGAGACAGATCCTGGTCTAAAGGGGGACACTGCTAGTGGTGGTTCCAAACCAGCGACTTTGAAGACGGGTGCTGTCATAAAAGTTCCACTCTTCGTTAATATCGGAGAGATCGTCCGTGTTGATACTCGAAATGGTGAATATCAGGGTAGAGTAAAACAATAGCCGCTCAAAGTGATAAGGAGAGATGCTTTTGGACCTTCTATTTCGCTCAGAGATTTTAAAGGCGATAAGGAAATATTTTTACTCTACCTCTGTTATTGAAGTTGTGACTCCTATAATTCAAAAATTTGCTTCTAGCGAAGTCTTTATTGAGAGTATTGAAGTAAAAAATTACGGTTATTTGCACACGTCGCCTGAGCATGCGATGAAACAATTACTTTCAAAAAATAAAGATTCAATCTTTCAGATATGCTCCGTATTCCGTGCTAACGAAATTGGCTCTCTTCACAAGGAGGAGTTCCAGATGCTCGAATGGTATCGAAGATCTTTTGATTTAATGAAATTGGTTGAGGACACTGAAAATCTCTTAAGATCCATTCTGAAGGAAATTACGGCGAATTTTGATTGTGCTGATTTCTGTTTCCCTTTTGAAAAGATCTCTTATAAATCCCTGTTTTTTGATTCTTTTTCGGAGGACCCTCACACTGTCTCGTTACAAAAGCTTTCCCAGATATCAAGAAACTTAAAAATACCTAACATAAATCACTCACGCTCAGAGTATCTCGATTTTCTTTTTGCCTTAAAAATCCAACCTAAAATAGTTTCCCCAACCTTCGTTTTAGATTATCCAATATGTCAGGCCGCTCAAGCTGAGATTTGTGCAGATGACAAAGGTGAAAAGGTGGCAAAGAGGTTTGAACTTTTTATCCAGGGCGTGGAGCTGGCTAATGCGTATCAGGAACTGCGAGATCCTAGTGAACTACTTACCAGATTTAACAACAATAATGCAATCCGGCGACTTCATGGAAAGAAACAGGTAATGGTCGACTATCAACTGCTTGAGTCTTTGCCCTTGATGCCGAAATGTGCCGGTGCGTCGCTCGGAATAGATAGATTAATGAAGATAATTTCTAGAAGTTCGAATATCGATAAATTTTATGATATTGATTGACCAAAAAATACCCTTTCATTCTTCCGTAGGCTGAATTCAAACCGATTCGAGAGAAGTAAAATTACGGTTGATCCCATCTCAAATAAACCTATCTCGTCGCCTTTATTTAAATAGAAATTCATTTTTTCTTTTTTATAAATTCTTGGTTCGAAGGCGGTTTCCCGCCAGAAGGGCTTGATGCCAGCAACTACAGCGGCTCCTACCATGACAATCATCATATTTCCCTTATCTGTTTTGAAATTAAAAACAAGACGCTCATTTTTTGCGTAAAGGCCCGGAATCTCCTCGACTGTCTTAGGATTCACTGAGAAAAGGTCGCCCGGAATATAAGTGGCGTCTGANAGTNTTCCNTTATANGGCATATGAACACGATGGTAATCACTTGGCGCAAGATAAACTGTTAGGTGTGACCCTTTTGAAAAATGATCTAACCTATTAACCGCGACGAGATCTTCAACAGAAAAACGGTGTCCCTTTGCATCGATTTCTAGGTTTTCATGTATTTCACCATAATCCGCGACCAATCCGTCACAAGGGAAACATAAACCTGACGAGATAGGACGGCAACTTGGTTTCAGCTCTCTGCTGAAAAAGTCATTAAATGTTTTATATTCTTCCTTTGTTTTTTTTGCTTCAGAAAGATCTACCTTGTAGAGCGAACAAAAAACCGAGATCAGGATTTTTTTTATGAAGACTATCTCACTTTTACAAAACACNCCTATTATTCGGCTTAGACTATGCTTAGGTAAAATCTTTTGAAAAATTCCAGTCATCGATTTAGGGAAAGCAGTTCTCAAAAACATCACTTTTTAGGGTACCATATGAGGAGGAAAAATTCGCCGAGTTCTCTATGATATTGTCCTCAGAAATGAGAGAAAGAAATTTAGTTTGGATTGACCTAGAGATGACGGGTCTTGATCACACGAAGGATAAGATTCTTGAAATTGCTACGTTGGTGACTGACTCAAATCTGAATATACTGAAAGAGGCTCCAACTTTTTATATCTCTCAACCACAGTCTATTATAGATAACATGGACCAATGGAATTCAAAGCATCATTCAGATTCTGGATTGCTTGATCTAGTTCGAACAAAAGGGGTACATGAGGAAGATGCTGAGGCACGAGTTATAGAGGAAATTGCTCCTTACATAGTTCCAGGCGTTTCTCCTCTCTGTGGCAACAGTATTTGGCAAGATCGTAGATTTTTAGAGAGGTACATGCCAGAGTTGAATAAAATCTTCCATTACAGAAACGTGGATGTAAGCTCTATTAAAGAATTAGTTCGTAGATGGTCTCCTGAAATCGCTATGGAACTGAAAAAAACTGAAGCTCACAGAGCTCTTGAAGACATNAAAGAATCAATCATGGAGCTTAAATANTATCGAGANAATTGTTTTAAATAGGATCTTTATAATGNTGANTAAGNGCCCAGTTAATATGCTCATCTACTAAGCTCGANAAGCCTTTTTTNTGTAAAAGAACGTTTGCGATTTTCAAATTCTTTTCGGCATTCCCCAAAGCAACTGCGATGTTTCTAAGCCAACCTTCATAGCCAGCACGCTTGATAGCTGAACCCGCAGTTTTTTCATTGAATTCCTCTTCGCTCCATAAAAATAGCCGCTCAAGTTCCTCGTTATCTAGACCGTGGCGAGGTTTAAAATCGTTTTCCGAGTTGTGTTTTGCATAACGATTCCAGGGNCAAACAAGTTGGCAATCGTCNCAGCCGAAGATTCGATTTCCTAAAGGCTTCCTATACTCTTCTGGAATTGGGCCANGATTCTCAATGGTGAGATAAGAGATACATCTTTTGGCGTCTAGAGTATAAGGTGCTCGGATGGCTTGGGTCGGACAAGTTTTAATGCAAGCCTGNCATTTCCCACACTGGTTAGGTTGCTCTTTACCCTTTTCTGCTAGAGGAAGGTTTGTCAGAATCTCTCCAAGGAAAAAATATGATCCTGAGGTCTTGTTAATTAACAAGGTGTTTTTTCCGATCCAACCCAATCCAGCCTTTTCGGCAACCGCCTTTTCAAGGAGTGGCGCACTATCTGTAATCAGCCGCGACTCGAAACCAGAAATTTTTTCTTCTTCGCAAAAAAACTTAATTTTTTTCTCTAACAATTTAAGTTTACTTCGGATTGTTCGATGGTAGTCTCTTCCCTGCGCATATTTTGAGATAAAGCCTTTGGAACGATTTTTTAGAATTTTTTTTGATGCCGGTTCCTTCTCAAGGTAGTTTATTCGTAAAGAAATTATTGATTTTGTGCCTGGTTTTAGGCTATCTGGCTTCCAACGCATATTTCCATAATTAGCCATGTATTTCATATCTGCGTTTAAGCCAGCTTTTAACCAGTCTTGGAGCCTTTTGCCATGATCATCGAGGTGAGTGTCTGAAAATCCCACTTGGCAAAACCCCAGTTCCTCAGCCCATTCATGAATTTTTTCTCGCAATTCTCTTATTTTTAATTTTCCCATAAACCAAGTTTATCGATTAGCTTGAGGTATAATCTACCACTTATATTTCACTAATCCTTAGAATGAAAAAAATTTACCTAGCAGATCAAATTCAAGACCTCGATAAACTAGCGATCTCTGAACAAAATATTACAAGCTTTTCGTTGATAAAGAGAGCGGCAAAAGCTGCTCGGGATTTATTATTTCGTCGTTGGTCGGAAGTTAAGAAAGTTGGGATAGTTTGTGGGTCTGGGAATAATGGAGCTGATGGATTTGTTTTAGGCGCGCTGCTGGCGGACCGCGGAATTCAGGTTACTATCCATTCCCCAAGTGTATCTTTGAAAAAAGACTCTGAGGCTGAAATTGCTTCAAGGCTCTGCTTTGAGCGCAAGATAAAGATGACCGATATTAATGAAACTCTAGAAAAATCTGAGCTGGTTATAGATGCGCTTTTAGGTACAGGCCTCTCGAGAGAGNTCGAGGGAAGCTATTTCGANGTTGTCANTAAAGTCAATGAAAGTAATAAACCNGTTATAGCAATTGATGTCCCGTCGGGCCTTTGTTCGAACACCGGTAGGAAGAGGGGAGCCTGTNTCAAGGCAGATCTAACCATTACTTTTATAGGAGAGAAAGCTGGCCTTTATATAGGAGATGGCCCCGCCCTTGCTGGGGAAGTGATATTCGATAATTTGAAAGCGCCAGAAATTATTTATTCNAAAATCAAATACGCCGCTAAAGTGCTAGAACTAAACTCACAGAAATTGAAAATGCCTGTAAGAGAGATGAATTCTCATAAGGGATCTCATGGACATGCGCTGATTGTTGGCGGAGATGAAGGAATGGGGGGGGCAGCGATTATGGCGGCGGAGGCTGCTTTATATTCAGGTGCAGGACTAGTTTCACTTNTAACTCATCCGAGCAATGTTTCAGCAGCTCTCAGTAGAAAACCTGAAATCATGGTTAAAGGCCTAACGAAATCATTAGATCTGAATCGACTGGTCCAAGTTGCAAGTTGTGTTGTACTGGGCCCTGGGTTGGGNACTGACAACTGGGGTGTTGAGCTTTACCGCAAGTTAATAAAAGTAAACAAACCCTTGGTGTTAGATGCCGACGGGCTTAACTGCCTTGCTTCTGAAAAAGATACCCGGAGCAACTGGGTTTTGACTCCTCATCCTGGCGAGGCAAAGCGGCTTTTAGGAAAAGATTGTCAGGCTGACCGAATAAGTTCTGTAATAGAGTTGTCTAGATTATACCGGGCAACAATGGTCTTGAAAGGTCCCGGTACTCTGGTATCAGACGAGGAGGGCGACATAGGGTTATGTCCCTACGGAAACCCAGGGATGGCTGTTGGAGGGATGGGAGACATCCTTTCTGGAGTTATTGGGGCCTTGGTAGCGCAAGGAATTACTAACTTTGAATCTGCAAAACTCGGNGTTGTATTGCACTCATACGCCGCTGATAAAATTGCCCAAGAACAAGGTAAGATAGGCCTACTTGCAACCGATTTGTTGCTCGAAATACGGAGGTTGTTAAATAGTTGATAGTTTNCTCAACTAATTCTGAATCCGAAACGGTGGAATTTGGCAAGTTTCTGGGAAAGTGTATTCGTCCCTTTTTCTCGGAAGGGATTATTGTATTCTTAAATGGCGAGTTGGGCGCGGGTAAAACCACCCTTTGTAGAGGCGTGCTCAGAGATTTCGATTATTTAGGCGCGGTGAAAAGTCCTACTTATACACTGGTTGAGCCCTATAAAATCGATCTCGGCCATATCAATCATTTTGATTTTTTTAGAATAGCGCATCCGGATGAGTTAGAGTATATCGGCATAGGTGAATACTTCTTAGTCGACACATTGTCCTTGATAGAATGGCCTGAAAGAGGCTTAGGTATGTTGCCCAAAAATGATTTGACTATTTCAGTTGGTTTCCAAAAGGGAAAACGGATTATACGGATGAAATCTGATTCAGATCTGGGAGAAAAAATTTGCTCGAAGGTGAAGCAAATTGCGTAGGGGTTTGGTTGTCGCCTTTGCTTTTCTCTTGGCTCCTTTCGGTTGCTATGCAGACAAAGTGCTGATAAAAGAAATAAGGCTTTGGTCTGATCCGGAGAAAACGAGGTTTGTTTTTGACCTTTCAGGTCCGCCTGACTACGAGGCGTTTGCTATGTCAAATCCCGACCGGTACGTAGTGGATATTAAGAACTCAGATTTTAAAAAAAATATAAAACTGCCGGTTTTAAAAGTGTCCCCTGTCTCAAAAATTAGAAAAGCTAAAAGAGCAAACAATAAGGACGTTCGTATCGTCTTCGATCTTATTGATACTGTTAGCCCTAAAAACTTTGTGCTTACCCCTTTCAATCAGTATGGGAATAGATTGGTCGTAGATTTATATAAATCTCGGAAGATAGAAACAGAGAGCGTAAAAGCTGTCGTAAAAGAGGGGTCGAACAATCTTAGAGATGCGGTCATAGCAATAGATGCTGGCCATGGAGGAGAAGATCCGGGCGCTATAGGACCCAAAAACGAGCTTGAAAAAAATGTGGTGCTGTCTATTGCAAAAAAATTGGCAAAGTTCGTAGATGAAGAGCCCGGTTTTCGATCGAAGTTAATTCGGAAAGGGGATTACTATGTTGGACTCCGCAAAAGGATAGAAATCGCCCGAGAGAGTAAAGCGGATGTTCTTCTGTCTCTGCATGCGGACGCTTTTAAAACAGCTAATGTAAGAGGTGCGTCTGTATTTGCTATTTCCGATAGGGGTTCAACCAGTGAAGAGGCTAGATGGCTTGCCGAGAATCAAAATCAAACTGATTTAATTGGGGGTATGGGCGAGTACGTCAAAATTGATACAAAATCAGAACCCTTGGTCAGAAATGTGCTTTTAGACCTCGCATTTGGATATAGTCAGAGAGAGAGTCTTGAGATGGGAGCTCAAGTCTTAAAAGAGCTAAAAAAAGTCACTAGGCTTCACAAGGAAAAAGTCGAGCAAGCCGGATTTATGGTTCTGAAAGCTCCTGAAGTGCCAAGCATATTGGTTGAGGTTGGTTTTATATCAAATCCTAAAGAGGCCTTTAATTTGTCTGACCCAAGGCATCAGACAAAAATTGCTAAGTCAATCTTTAATGGGGTAAAAAATTACATCTACGATAGACCTCCCGATGGTTCTTATGTAGCTTGGCTTAAGGAAGGACCTCGTGATTTGAGGGTTCATGTCATAGAGAAGGGGGATACGCTATCAGAACTATCACTCAGATACCGTGTTAGTCTAGAGACAATTAAGAGATTTAACAGCGTCAGGGGCGACACCATTAAAATCGGACAAAAACTTAGGATTCCTGCTAGTTAAACCAATGAACGAAGAAATTTACACAAGGGAAATACGCCAGCTTCCTAGAGAAACATACAATCTCATATCTGCGGGGGAAATTGTTGATCGACCGTCCTCAGCGCTTAAAGAAATAATTGAAAATTCGTTAGACGCTGCGGCAACAAAGATCCATATCGAAATAGAGTCCGGCGGCAAACATCTTTTGCGCGTTAGAGACGATGGTCACGGTATTAATCGCGAAGATTTGCGTCTAGCTCTTGCCAGTCACGCAACCAGCAAAATTCGGAATCATGAAGATCTTTTATCAGTAAGGACCCTTGGTTTTCGAGGAGAGGCGCTCGCTAGTATTTCTGCTGTTTCTAGATTCGCTTTAACCAGTAACGTTCATGAAGACCCTTCTGAAGGCGTCTCTATAAAAATTAACCAGATCGCTAAAAACGAGCTCTTTACAGAGCCCAGTCCTCATTATAGAGGCACTACCGTAGAGATCCGAGACCTATTTTTCAATACCCCTGCTCGGAAGAAATTTTTGCGCACTGATCGAACAGAGTTTCTGAAGGTAGAGGAGGTCATTCGAAGATTGGCTTTAGCAAGTCCCTCTGTCAGTTTTTCAGTATGGCATAATGGGAAACTAGTTCGAGATTTACCTGAAGGTAATGCCATTGATCGTGTTGGAGCTGTCTTCGGTGGCAGTTTTTATAACAAATGTATAGAAATTGAAGAAATTCGTGCTGAGATTAAGGTTAGGGGTTGGATTGGGTTGCCAACGTTCACTAGAGGTCAGCCGGATCAGCAGTTCATTTTTATCAATGGCCGATTTGTTCGTGACAAAATGCTCAGCCATGCTGTTCGCCAAGGGTACTCAGACGTTATTTATCAGGGAAGAAACCCGGTCTTCGCGATTTTTTTAGACATCGATCCTGAATTAGTAGATGTAAATGTCCACCCATCAAAGAACGAGGTTCGTTTCAGGAATTCCCGAGACGCTCATTCCTTTCTCAAATATTCTGTCTCTAAAGCGATAGATGGGATAAGCGTAAGAGAGACAATTTCTCGCGGTTTGCCAGATAAGATTGCGCGCACTGACTCTCTTCCTTTGCAGTTTGATTTTGGTCGNGTTAATAGTGGGCGTAGTGAGCGAGAGGAAGTAAGTATNGCTTACCAGAAGAACGANCCTGTTAAAGGAATTGGTGGTTCCGAGTCTGAACCGCTTGGTTATGCGATTGGTCAGATTCATGGAATTTATATCTTGAGTCAAACGGCAAACGGTATAGCTTTAGTGGATACTCATGCTGCTCATGAAAGAATCACTTATGAGCGAATGAAAAGATCTTTCTTGGAAGATCGAGTTAAGAGCCAGCCACTGCTTGTTCCTCACTCTATTGCGGTCTCTGAAGCGGAAGCTGACTTAGTAGAGGATATCTCTGCAGAACTCCAAAAACTTGGTTTGTCTATTCGAAGAAGTGGCCNTGAATCTGTTTTGGTTGAAGCGATTCCTGCGATACTATCGAGGACAAATGTAGAAGAGCTCGTGAAAGACCTTTTCAGCGAAATAACAGAATTCGAAAGCTCAAAAATAATAGAAGAGCATCAAGATGAGGTNTTTTCTAGCATGGCCTGTCACTTTTCGATAAGGGCNAATAGAAACCTAACAAATGCAGAAATGAATGCTTTACTAAGAGACATTGAAGAAACGGAGAAATCCGGTCAATGCAATCATGGTAGACCAACTTGGCATCATATTTCTCTTGCCGAACTTGACGCTATGTTTCTCCGGGGTCGCTAGCTTGCATGGACGCCATAGTTATTACTGGCCCGACAGCCAGCGGTAAGAGTGAACTGTCCTTCAAACTAGCGGAGCGTATAAATGGCGAGATCATAAGTGCAGACTCAGCTCAAGTCTATAAAGGGCTAGATATCGGTACAGCAAAGCCCGAGAGATTTGTCCAAGATAAGTTAAAACACCACTTGCTAGATATTAGAGACCCGAGCGAAATCTATACCGTCGCAAATTTCCGAAATGATGCATTACAAATAATTAATGAAATCCAAGTCAGGGGAAAGATACCCATTATTTCTGGAGGTACGATGCTATATCTTAAGGCTCTCAGGGAAGGATTAGCAGATCTGCCGGCTGCTGATCCTGATGTTCGAGGGAGTATTGAAGCAGACGCATCTNNATATGGCTGGGAAAAAATCCATACAGATTTGAAGACNTTTGATCCGATTTCTGCAGCCAGAATAAAGGCCAATGATTCACAGCGCCTGCAAAGGGCCATGGAGGTTTATCAATTAACTGGTATTCCTTTGTCTGAACATTTGCTCAAAAAAAAATCGGGTTGCCCGCTGAGGCTTTTTGAGATAGCTATCTTTCCCGGGAATAGGGAAAAGCTGCATAAGANNATTGAGCAAAGATTCGGAAAAATGCTCGAAAGAGGATTTGTTGAAGAGGTTCTTCGGCTAAAGGAGAGAGATGACCTTGCCGAGGATCTCCCCGCATTAAAATCTGTGGGTTATAGGCAAATTTGGCAGTTTTTGGACAATAGGTTTGATAGGGAGACCATGGTTGCCAAGGTTTTAGCGGCAACGAGACAGTTAGCGAAAAGACAGTTTACTTGGTTAAGAGGATCTAAAAACATTAAGTTTGTTGAAAACCCAAATACCAACACTATCCTAGAGATGCTCCCTGCGCAAATTACCAAGTGAAATAAAAATTTAAAGCAAGAAAAGTGAAATCTTTTTCTTAAAAAGAGGACATAGCCGAGCTTATTTGAGAAGATAGATCCCTGGGTACAATCTCATTCGATAAAATCAGGAGAAAATAAATGTCGAAAGGGCAATCTTTACAGGAGCCTTTTTTAAATGCGTTACGGAAAGATCGAGTACCCGTTTCAATTTTTTTAGTTAATGGCATCAAACTTCAGGGACAAATCGAATCGTTCGATCAATTCGTAATCGTATTGCGTGACTCGGTTAATCAGATGATTTACAAATCGGCGATTTCAACGGTGGTTCCTTCTCGCCCGGTTAAAATTATTGGCGAGGATAACGAGTAATATTGCTATTTGAGCGTCCCGAAGAAGTTTCTTCCAGAGCAATAATCGTTCATTCAAATTGCAGCGTCACATCACGAGATAAAAGCGAATTCAAAGAGTTGGTTAACTCTGCAGGCCTTCTCTCTGTTTTAGAGTTTCGCAACACAAGAAGATCTCCAGAACCAAAATTTTTTCTGGGAATAGGAAAAGTTGATGAAATAAAGTCCTGTTTGGAAAAAATAGAAGCAGATCTAGTAGTTCTAGAGGATCCCATAAGTGCAAGTCAAGAAAGAAACCTCGAGCGATTTTTAAAGAGGAAAATTATTGATCGTAAACGATTAATACTGGATATTTTTGCGAAGAGAGCAAGGACTCATGAAGGCAAATTACAAGTTGAATTGGCTAAACTTAAACATCAGTCTACTAGACTTGTAGGAGGTTGGACGCACCTCGACCGTCAACGCAGAGGATACGGAAGTGGGGCAATATCCGGCTCAGGTTTGGGGGGAGTTGGAGAGACACAATTAGAGGCAGATCAAAGAATCATCAGTTCCAGGATAAGAAGATTATCTCGTCAATTAGAGAAGATTATTTCTCAAAGAAGACAAAATCGCCGTTCCAGAGCTAAGTCGGGAATAAAGCTTATTGCTCTAGTGGGGTATACCAATGCCGGAAAATCTACTCTCTTTAATATGCTATGTAAGCAATCAGTTTTTACGAGAGATCAGTTGTTCGCTACTCTAGATACAACGATACGCAGANTAAATATACCTTTTGTTGGAGACTCTTTGCTTGTGGATACTGTCGGGTTTATTAACTCTTTGCCCCCTGAACTGGTCGGAGCCTTTAAAGCCACCCTTGAGGAACTTAACAATGCAGATTTGCTCCTTCATATTGTAGATGCCAATAGCTCCGAAAAAAAACAAAAGATACAAGATGTAAATCTTATACTCCANGATCTAAATGCCTCTGATATACCTCAGTTATTGGTTTACAACAAAAGAGATTTAGAAAACAAACCGTTCAAAATTGAGCGGAATAGTGTTGGCACGGTGCAAAGAGTTTGGATTTCAAGTCTGAAGGGTTCAGATAAAGAAAATCTGCTTGATCTAATTGGTGAGCGACTCTCTGATAATTTAAAAATTCAAAAATTTCGTTTTTTGCCATGTCAGGGCAAGGAAAGATCCGATTTGCATAGTCTTTCATCAGTGCTGGAGGAGGTTTTCCTTGAAGATGGGTCTTGTGAATTAGTTGTCAAAGGAGAGGCGAAACTANTGTCCAGATTTGCTGATAAATCTCTAGGAGTATCGAAATTTCTATAAAAGAACCTTTTGGGGGTAGGATTTTGACATTCAAAAGTGGGAGAATATNGTCAAAGATGTTGGAGATCTAAGATGGCGTGGAATGAACCAGGTGGAGGGAACAGCGGAGATAAGGACCCATGGGGGAATCGTAATAACGANGGGCCTCCGGATTTAGACGAAGCTTTTAAAAAATTGCGGAGCAACCTAACACAATTATTTGGCCAGGGTGGAAGTAGCAACAATGGAGGGGGCTCTGGCGTTCTCGGTGGGCTAAATAAAACTATCTTCTCCCTTTTGTTGGTTGCAGCAATCGTCGTATACATTGTTCTTGGAGTCTACACGGTAGATCAGCAGGAGCGCGGAGTTGTGCTGAGGTTTGGTAAGAAAATTGATTC
>PARM01000007.1 GCA_002711495.1 Gammaproteobacteria bacterium | reverse complement strand
GGAAACTGATCATTCGGAGATGTTTAGAGTTTCTGGAAGGGGCGAACTTCACCTTTCTATACTTATTGAAACGATGCGACGTGAGGGCTACGAGATCGCGATCAGTCGTCCTGAAGTAATCTTCCTAAAAAAAGAAACGGGAAACGAAGAGCCGGTGGAGCGATTGCTTGTTGATATCGAAGATATTCATCAGGGAAAAATCATGGAAGAAATGGGTCGTCGAAAAGCATCTTTTGAGAATATGTCCTCAGATAACGGCCCGAGACTTCGTCTTGAATTTACTATTCCTACCAGAAGTTTAATTGGCTTTAGATCCGAGTTTTTGACCATGACTTCTGGAACGGGAATTATGCATCGGGTTTTTTCCCATTATAGCCCAGTTTCCTCTAAAGAATTCTATGGGCGCGGTAAGGGTGTTTTGGTTTCCATGGCTACTGGCAAAAGCTCAGGATTCGCGTTAAATAATCTTCAGGCTCGGGGTCGTCTAATGATCTCTTCAAATGAGGAGATTTATGAAGGAATGATTGTAGGCTTGCACTCCCGAGAAAATGATTTGCCTGTAAACCCTATGAAAGCCAAACAGCTTACTAATATTCGAGCTGCAGGTACTGATGAAAATATCTCGTTGACGGAACCAATTAAACTTACGGTCGAGTCCGCGCTAGAGTTTATTGAAGCCGATGAGTTGGTGGAAGTAACTCCGAGAAACTTAAGGGTGAGGAAAAAACTTTTAACAGAGAATGATAGGAAGCGAGCCCTTCGTGCAGGATTAAAATAGGCACGGCGATGTAGGTATAGGTTTTTTTATGATTGCAGTAGTTTCAAATGAAATGGGATCAGATAATGTGGGGCAAATAAAAGCCTCTAAAATCACTAGTCTGTAAATCGCAGGACAGTTATGAAAGGGCTAATTCAAAGGGTTTCTTGCGCGAGAGTCTGCGTTGCGAAAGAAGTGATTGGAAGAATTGGTTTTGGAGCGCTTCTATTTGTTGGCTTCGAAAAAGGAGACTCCGCTGCAAAGCTTGCGCCATTTCTCGAAAAAACCCTGCGTTACAGAATTTTTAGCGACCCCAAAGGCTTGATGAATAGATCGTTATTAGACGTCTCGGGTGATCTACTCATAGTTTCTCAATTTACTTTAGCGTCGAACACCAAAAAAGGACTCAGACCCTCTTTTTCCTCGGGGCTTCCTAGCGAAGATGCTAAGAGTCTCTATGATGATTTAGTTAGACAAGCGAGGAAAGAATTCGACATAAAAGTAGAGGCTGGAAGGTTCGGATCAGATATGGAGGTTACGCTTACCAACTTTGGCCCCGTGACTTTCATGTTAGATTTTTAGCTGACGCAGTCAATCAGCCCCGAGCCTCAAAGCCTTACAAAGAAAGATTCCGATTTCAAACAAAAACCACATTGGTATCGCCAGCAAAACCTGCGATATGACGTCTGGGGGAGTGAGAAGCATTCCAAAGACGAAGCAACCAACAATAACATAAGGCCTTTTGTTTTTGATAGATTCTATAGTGATTGTGCCAGACCAAACTAAGATTATTGTTGCGATTGGAATTTCAAATGCTAGTCCGAAAGCGAAAAAAAGCTTTAGGACAAAGTCTAAATAACGGTTTATATCAGTCATCATACTTACACCTTTAGGCATGACCGACGCAAAAAAATCAAAAACTAAAGGGAAAACTGCGAAGTACGCAAAAGCCATCCCCAAATAAAATAATAAGATGCTTGTCAGAAAGATTGGCCCCATAAACTTTTTTTCATATGAATATAATCCTGGAGCAATGAAACTCCAGATTTGGTGAAGAATGAATGGAATAGCTATAAAAAAAGAAGTAACAAAAGCTAGTTTAAATGGTGTCAAAAACGGAGACGCAACCTCTGTAGCTATCATAGTGGCGCCCGGGGGCAATAGATTTCTTAGTGGTTCGGAGATCAGGTCATAAATGTCGTTAGCAAAGAACAAAAGCGGTACAAATATAAGAAACATAATACTCACTATTTTTAGAAGCCTGGTCCGCAATTCAATTAAGTGTTCAACAAGGGGTTGTCCGTTATCTAGATTTCCCTCATTTTCAACTGTCTTCATTAGGAATTTTCGTCTCTTTGATTTTTCATTGGCTCAGATTCTAATGAGTAATCACTATCATTCTTCAAATCAGTGACCTGTTGCACGGTGTCGGATATTTTTTTTTGTGTCTCGTCTAAAGAATCCATAATGTTGTGGTTATGAATCTGTGCTCTAATCTCATCCGTGTCAATTTCCTTCTCTATCTCTTGTTTAATGTTTTCAAAATAAAGTCGAAGACGCCTTAAAAATTTAGAAACGGTCTTTATTACTTGGGGTATTTTTTCAGGACCTACAACCACAAGGGTGATGGCTGCGATTACTAGGAGTTCGGGGAAACCTATTTCAAACATAAAAAATCAGATTAATTGATATTTTGCTTGGCTTCTTTTTCGGTGTCGTCACCAGTTTCATTCATCTCTGTCCTGCTCCCTTCCGTTTTTTCTTCAGACATTTCGTTTTTAAATCCTTTTAGAGCGGAACCAAGATCGCTACCAAATGACCTTAGTTTTGAAGTCCCGAACAGCAAAAATACTATTACAAGGACAATAACGAGTTCAGTAATTCCAAATGACATAGTACTCTCCTTTGTTGATCCGATGTTATCTTTTTCTAGAGGCTTTTTCTTGTAATCCCGATATGCCCAATCTTTTTTCTAATTCCTGCGAGACAGATTCTGCAGAGGCATTTAGGTGATGCAGCAGTACGATACTGTGAAACCACAAATCCGCGACCTCTTTAATCACATTGTCTGGCTCGTTTATAGCTGTCTCCTCCTTCGCAGCAAGAATAACCTCGGTTGTTTCTTCAGAAATTTTCTCAAGTATTTTGTTTAGGCCTTCGTTGTGCAGTTGAGCAACGTAAGATGCATCCGGGCTTGCATCCTTTCTTTCGGAAATAATTTTATCCAATGCTGATATCGTATTATCCATCTTTATAGATTTCCTCTGAAGATTTCAATATTGGTTCAATCGTCGACCATCCGCTTTGATCGAGTTCTGAATAGAAGCAGGAGTTTCTTCCAGTATGGCAGGCGATTCCTCCTTTCTGTTTTACTCTCAAGAGTAAAGCATCACCATCACAATCTAGCTGGACACTTACCAAGGTCTGCATGTGACCCGATTTCTCTCCCTTTGTCCAATTTTTCCTCCTTGATCTAGACCAATAAGTCACAATTTCTTCGTCTACTGTTTTTTCCAAAGTTTTTTCATTCATCCAAGCAAGCATCAAAATACGGCCCGTCTCTTCATCTTGAGTAATTACAGGGATAAGTCCATCCTCGTTGTATTTAACTCTCTCCAGCCATGTTCGATCTTTGATTTGCATATAAATTTGGTCCTTTATAAACCAAAAAGAGAATATCACCTTACAGGTTAATGTAAATCCAGTAAAAGAGCCCAAAGCTCGCCACAATTAAGAAACCTAGCATGGTCCATCTTTTATCTTTTTCTCGTTTCTCCATCATTCTTGTTAATTGTCTAAGGTATTCGGTTTGCTCGGCTTGTATATTTTGGATTTTTGTAATTTCGGAGATGCTCCTCGCAACTTGTTCGGGCAATTCGGGAATACTTTCAATCCAAATAGGAAATTTCTTCTTAAGCCTTTTCGCAATGCTTTTGACCCCTATTCTCTCTCTAATCCAATTCTCCATGAAAGGTGCTGCGGTCTCCCATAGGTTCAGCTGGGGGTAAAGTTGTCTCCCCATCCCTTCGATATTGAGCAAGTTTTTTTGCAATAAGATTAGCTGCGGCTGAATTTCCACCCTGTACGTTTTTGCCAACTTAAACAGATTTATAAGTACATCGCTCAGGGAAATCTCACTAATCGGTTTGTTAAAGTAGGGGTCAATCACTCTTTGGATAACCCGGGAGAATTCTTCGATATTAGTTTCCTTTGGAATCCATCCGCTTTCATGGTGAAGCCTCGCAATTTCAAAGTAGTCTCGATGAAAAAAAGAATAAATGTTTTTTGCCAAGTAAAGCCGATCCTCTTCAGTTAATGAGCCTACAACCGCGCAATCAAGAGCGATGTAAGTAGGGTTTTCCGGGTCAGTCGTGTCGACGAAGACATTTCCTGGGTGCATATCCGCGTGAAAAAAATTATGCTCGAAGACTTGTGTGAAGAAAATCTCGACACCTAGATGAGCTAATTTTCTTAAATCTACATTATTCTCTCTAAAAGATGTGATCCTATTAACTGGAAGACCTGTGACTCGTTCAATTATCATTAGTCGTTCTGACGATAAATCGTCGTAAACTTGCGGCACATATAGTTTCCCCGACTGTTCCCAGTTTAACCGCAGCGATTTTGTGTTATTTGATTCAATTCGTAAGTCTAGCTCATCTAAGAGGGTGCGCTCGTAGTCCTCAATGACTGTTTCTAAATGCAATCTTTTAGAGTCTGGAACAAATCTCTCTAAAATTTTTGCCAACCATTTCATTAATTCTGTGTCTTTTTTTATGGTTTTTTCGATGTTTGGTCTTATTATTTTAATAACTACGTCTCTGCTTTTTCCATCTTTGGAGATGAGCTCAGCTTCGTATATCTGAGCGACTGAAGCAGCGGCTAAGGGTGTTTTGTTAAAAGAAGTGAATGTTTCTTCTAATGAGGCGCCTAACTCTCTCTCTATTATTTCTATCGCTAATCCCGTGTCGAATGGCTCAACTTCATCTTGCAGTCTTTCAAGTTCGCTTAACGTTTCTAAATCGAATAAGTCTTTTCTTGTTGATAAGATTTGGCCCATTTTTACAAATACTGGACCTAAATCCTCAAATGCTCTTCGAAGTGATATGGGTAATGGTGTTTTGCAAGGAATTAGTTTGATTGGTAAGAAGATCAATCTCCACACTAGCGGAACTTTTGAATCTATATATCTGTCTAGTCTTCGATATAATCCAATGAAAATAATTTTGATCGCACGAAAGAACATAGGATTGCTTATCTCGTCTTAAGAGCCGAATGGATAGCTACTATTCCCCCTAAAAGGCTTAGGCACTCAACGTTTTTAAATCCCGCTTGAAAGATCATCTCACTCATAGTCTCTTGGTCAGGATGCATTTGAATTGATTCAACTAGATACTTATAGCTTGATTCATCACCGGTAATAAATTTACCTAGTTTAGGCCAAAGACCCGTNAACGCTTCATAAGCTTTTGAAATATTCGGGTTGGTCGGTCTCGAAAACTCTAGTATCACTAACCTGCCCCCGTAGTCTAAAACCTCTAACATCGATTCTAGAGCTCTTTGCTTGTTGGTGAAGTTTCTAATCCCGAACGATACAGTAATCGCATCAAAAGAATTCTTTTTAAAACTTAGTTTTTCACCATCTGCTTGGATATATTNCGTTCCACTTATTATTCCTTGATCTAGGAGCCTTTCTCGTCCTTTTTTGAGCATATTTTGATTAATGTCACAAACAAAAACGGAGCCCGAAGGAGATACGATTTTATGGAGAAGCAACGCCATATCTCCAGTCCCTCCGGCTAAATCTAGAACTTTTTCTCCGGTCTGAAGTTTCGTTTGGTTTGCTGCTATCCTTTTGAGTATTCGATGGGTTCCAAGCGACATCAGATCGTTCATAANATCGTAGTTAGCAGATACGGAGTTGAAAACATTTGCAACTTTTTTTGCTTTTTCTGAAACCCTGACTTTGTCGAAGCCAAAGTGCGTGAATNCGTTATCNTTACCCATTAGTATCAATCAAATTCTGGCTCATCACTATACCATGTGTTCTATTTAATCGACTTTATCCGATATTGCGTCGATATAAGTAGGGTTCCTCGACTTCTTTTCCAAAGATAGTCTTCTTAAATAATCGTTCCAGTTTTCCTCAAAATTGGATGCTAATTCAATCAAATAATCCCATGAGTAGATACCAGAATCGTGTCCGTCTGAAAAAAATATCTTTATCGCATAATTCCCTTGAAATTCTATGTCTAAGAATTGTACGGCTTTCTTTCCGTACTGAAGTACTTCTTGGCCAGGTCCATGCCCTTTTATTTCTGCGGAGGGTGAAAAGACTCGCAAGTACTCGGCGCTCAATTTAATGGGTTTTTGGTTGGCGAATAGAATTTCCAACTCCGCAGATTTTTTGTGAATGTGCAAAGATTCAGGTGTGTTCATTACAAAATATATTTTGATAAGTCCGAATCAGATACCAAGCTAGATAANTGCTCGTTGACATAGTTATCATCAATTGAGACTGTTTTCTCCGCTCTGGTGGCAACATCAGGTGCTTCGAATGAGATATTTTCCAGCAATCGCTCCATTACGGTCTGGAGCCTTCTAGCGCCAATATTTTCCGTTTTTTCGTTCACTTCCCAGGCGAGATTTGCGAGCTGAGTGATTGCTGATTCTTCGAATTTAAGTTCGATTCCCTCTGTACTTAAGAGCGCACAATACTGTTCCACCAAGGATGCTTTGGGTTCTATCAATATCTTTGCAAAGTCAGCTGCTGATAGAGAGTCTAATTCCACTCTTATTGGGAGCCTACCTTGGAGCTCTGGGATCAGATCAGAGGGTTTTGATAAATGGAAGGCCCCTGAGCCAATGAACAAGATGTGGTCAGTCTTGACTAGTCCAAACTTCGTTGTAACGTTGGTCCCTTCTATCAAAGGAAGCAAATCTCTCTGGACTCCTTCTCTTGAGATTTCTCCGCCACTATGAGAAGCATTCTTTGCGATCTTATCGAGTTCGTCGATGAAAACTATTCCTGCTTGTTCGACTAACTCAATGGCATCGCTTCGGAGCTCGTCTTCATTGACGAGTTTTTTTGCTTCCTCTTCGCTCAAAATTTTTAAAGCGTCCTTTACTTTCATTTTTTTCTTTTTTTTCCTACCTGGACTAAGGTTAGAAAACATGCTCTGAAGTTGATTAGTCATCTCTTCCATTCCAGGTGGCGTCATTATTTCTAGACCAAAACTAGAAGATTCCATTTCTACTTCGACATCTTTTTCGTTGAATTCTCCCTCTCTTAATTTTTTTCTCATTACTTGATTGGCTGAACTATTTTCTTCTGGGTTCGGGTTTTTTGATCGAGGCACGAGGGCATTTAAAATTCGGTCTTCTGCTATTTCGTATGCTCTAGATTGGAGGGCATTTATTCGTTTTTCCCGCAAGATTTTTGTCGCAGCCTCCATTAAGTCTCTAATTATTGACTCTACGTCTCTTCCGACGTACCCAACCTCGGTGAATTTAGTCGCTTCTACCTTCACAAAAGGAGCCCCCGCTAGCTTAGCTAAGCGCCGTGCAATCTCTGTTTTTCCAACACCCGTAGGCCCGATCATAAGTATATTTTTGGGCGATATTTCTGATCTTAATTCGGAATCTAACTGCATTCTCCTCCAGCGATTTCGTAAAGCTATTGCTACAGCTCGCTTAGCTGAATTCTGGCCTATAATGTGTTTGTCGAGATAGTGTACTATTTCTCTAGGGGTCATATTTGACATTTGCTACCTTACGATTTGATTTGTTCGATAATTATTTCTTGGTTAGTGTAAACACATATGTCGGCGGCTATGGCCAAGCTCTTCCGAACGATTTCTTTCTCTGTTAATTTTGTATGGTTTCGCAAAGCTATTGCAGCTGCCTTGGCGTATTGTCCCCCTGATCCGATCGCCATGATCCCATCGCTTGGTTCCACTACGTCTCCATTCCCTGTAATCAGAAAAGATTTTGTTTTGTCCGCGACTAAAAGAAGCGCCTCTAATTTACGAAGAAAACGATCGGTTCTCCACTCTTTTGCTAATTCCACAGACGAGAGGGTAAGGTTTCCCTGGTGCTTGGTTAATTTCTCTTCGAATCTTTCGATTAGTGTGAAACCATCAGCAGTTCCTCCAGCAAACCCGGCAATTACCTGATCTTTATAGAGTCTTCTGACTTTTTTTGCATTCCCTTTCATGATGGTGTCTCCCATCGTGACTTGACCGTCTCCTCCGATGGCTACGCCTGATTCTCCTCTGACTGATACTATGGTGGTGCCATGGGGGTAATTCATTTTTTTTATTCCTGGATATTAATGAAGATTTATTTATGGTGTCTCAAATTCAGTCTGTGATTGCTCGGGGCTAATCGTTCTTGCGATAGTTTCAATATCATTCTCCTTGAGCAATTTTTCGAGTTCTGTAACCTTATCCTTTTTGTTATATGGACCTAACAATACTCGGTACCTATTTTGGTTCTCAATAGAGATTATCTCTACTCTAGCTTCTAAGCCTAGAAGGATCAGAGACACTCTGACCTCGTTTGCATCATCATATTCGTTAAACGATCCCGCTTGGATTTCCCAGATTTTTTCTTTACTTGAATATTTTTTGTCTCGAACCTTGAACCTTTCCACCTCTACCTCGTTAGCAGGAAACATCTCCCAAAATTGATATTCCTGCTCTTCTGGTACGAAATTTTCTACCGCTGCGCTTTCTTCTTTGACCACATTAACAGAGCCGGCGTTGAGATAGAGAAACCAAGAGCTTAATGAGAAGGAAGAAAGACACCCCAGAAAAAAACCAATTATAAAGGTCTGTATTTTTTCTGTAGTTTTTCTTGAATTCGTACTTCTCTTGTTCATGTTATCAAAGTTTTTACAGTCCTCTTAAGTTTCCCTCGAAAGCAACGCTTTATGTAGAGTGCGTCAAGGTTACACCATATGAAGCGGATCAACATCAATAGACCATTTCAATCCTTTCGGCAGCTTGCTTCCCGCAATGAAACCTTCGATTTCACTTAGTTTCTTCTGTAATGGTTCTCTTTCCTTGGAGATCAGAATCAGTTTTTGGCGAAACCTATTATTTTTTTTCTCAATGATCGCAGGTATAGGTCCTGCCAAGGACAAGTCGTTTGATTTGGAAACGTTTTTCTTGATATTCCTTAAGAAATTTGACGCAGTGGCTTGGTCAGGACACTCTGAATGGATCGCGACTTCGTAGCAGACAGGAGGAAGGAATGCCTCCTTCCTCTCCTCAAGTAAATGCTCTGCAAATTTTTGATATCCAGCTTTTATTAACTTCTGCAAAGATTCCTGGGTTCCAAATTGAGTTTGTATTAAAACTTCCCCCCTATGCGTTCCTCTTCCGGCCCGACCTCCAACTTGCAAAATTGTCTGTCCTAAACGCTCCAGTGCACGAAAGTCTGCGGAGTAAAATCCTGCGTCAGCGTTAACTATTATTACTAANGTNATATTNGGAAANTGATGGCCCTTGGCTAAGATCTGGGTNCCTATTAAAATGCGNGCTTTATCATCTCTAATTTTCGCTATTGCCGAGCGCATCGAGTTTTTCCCCTTCAAGGAATCGCGATCGATTCGTAAAATATTCTCTTTTGGAAAAACCTCTCTCAAAAANTTTTCCAATCTTTCGGTNCCTACTCCCAATTGAATCATGCGTGAGCTTCCGCAACTTCGACAAGGTAATGGATAGCTTTTCATTCTTCCACAATGATGGCAGCTCACGACCTCAGAAGTTTGATGATAGGTCAATTTGACCTGGCATCTATCGCAAGTTGCGATTTGTTTGCATTCCTCACACAACAATACTGGACAGAATCCTCGTTGATTTAGAAATACCAAAGCTTGTTTTCCTGAGCTAAGAGTCTTCTCTATGCTTTGAATTGCAAATTGTGTTAGCCCTTCTCTAGTAGAAAGTTGTGATGTGTCAATTACTCGGTAAGTCTCTGGTTGGGATTCAGCAGGCCTCGAGTCCAGAAATAGTTTTTGATACTTACCTTTTTCTGCATTAAAAAAGCTTTCTAAAGATGGAGTGGCAGATCCAAGTATGATGGGAATACCTTCTGCATGACTTCGATAGATTGCTAGATCTCTTGCTGAATATCTGAACCCCTCCTGCTGTTTGTAAGACAAGTCGTGTTCCTCATCAACAATAATGATTCCCAAATTTTTAAATGGCGTGAAAATAGCAGACCGCGTGCCAAGAATAATCCTGCTTTGTCCTTCTTTCGCTTCAATCCAAGCCTTTGCTCTTTGTTTGTCTGTTAGCGAGGAATTAATGACGGTTACTTTGGTGCCAAATCGAGTTTCGAATCTCGATACTATCTGTGGGGTCAGACCAATCTCTGGCACTAGGATCAAGGCTTGACTTTCCCGTTTAAGGTATGGCTCTATAGCTCTCAGATAAATTTCTGTTTTCCCGCTACCAGTTATTCCTTGCAGCAGAAAAGGCTTGTTTACATCCGCTCCTGAAAGCTGGGCCATAACTTTTTTTTGATGGCTATTTAAAGAAAACTCCCCATATTTTAAATATATTTTCGGCTTTTTTTCTTCAGCTGGCTTTTGAGTGATTCGCCAATAGGCCCACCCTTCATTCAAGAAGATTCTTATCAAGTATGGTTTAATTCCCGACCTAAAAAGTTCTTCCCTTGTTCTTTCTCCCTCTTGCATCAACCTAAATAGGGACTTCCTTTTTGGAGATATTTTTATTTTTGATTGCGTTATTTCTGCTCCCAGCGGCGTAAGGCTGAGTTTTTTTTCTNTGAAGAGGTCAGACTTTGTCTCTTTTCTCCTTAGCAGGGTGGGTAGGGCGTTGGTAAAGACATCGCCTATTGGATGGTGGTAATAATCAGCTGCCCACAAACACAGATTAAGAATATCGATAGGTATATCACCGCGAGAATTTAGTACGGAGTCAATGCTCTTAATTTTTTTAAGACCTTTATCGCTATTTGTCCCTTTCCTTACTACAACCCCGACCAGGGTTTGGTTGCCAAATGACACACTGACTCGAGAGCCCAGATTTATCTCTGAAACAAGAGGAGCCTCGTAGATAAATGTGTCTCGAACTGGTTTTGGAATAGCAACGGAGATTAACATCTATACTTTTTCTCTGTGACTTTAATCAGGATACTAGTTTGCTTTTCGAAAGCTTTGGTGATTTTCGAACTTTAAAAAAACTTTCGCCGTGATGGCTAGTTTTTTCGTAAATACCAGAAGATCGCTGGCTAGTAAGGTTTTGTTTAATTCGTGCCCACCAAATCGACTTTGTGCTGTGATATTAGCATAGGGAGCTGGGTTAAATGCTATTGGGTGAGAGCAAAAAGTTTTTTTTAAAACAAAGTTTGTGTAGGGTCTTCCGCCTCGCGGCCAGGAAATGGTTTAGATAATACTTGTGGAATATATTCTTCTCTAAAAATCTCGAAGATTCCTTGTGGATCAGAAGCATTCGCTCTGAGACCTGTTTCGGGATCTATTTTTACTAATACTAATCCTTCTGGTTTTGATCTCAAAATATTTTCGGGTGAATTTTTAAGAGCCTCTTTCATAAAATCGATCCAAGTTTCTAAGGGTGCGGTTGAACCCCACTCTCTATTTCCTACGGGACTATTATCGCTAAATCCGGCCCAAGCGGTTGCAACAAGATTCGATGTGTATCCGGAGAACCAGATATCCGAATCGTTGGTTGTCCCGGTTTTTCCATGAATATCCTCTCTGCCTAAAATTCGTGTTGCTTTTTTTGCCGTTCCTTTTTTTACTGCATCTGACAAAATAGAGTTCATGATGAAAGCAACTCTCGGATCCACCACCCTGGGCGCCTTTTCCTCTCCGGTTCCACAATCTTTTAAGCACAATGCCATGGGACTTTCTTGGAAATAGAAATCTTCATTAATAGAATCTATTGTTCTTATAAAAAATGGCTCTATCTTGAAACCGCCGTTTGCGAAAGTTGCGTAAGCGGTTGCAACTTCGATCGGACTGAGAGCGATTGTGCCTCCTCCAAAAGCCAATTGTAAATCTTTCGGGAAATTGCTCGTATTAAACCCGAATCTGGAGACATATTTGATGGCATTTTCTGGCCCTAAGTCTAGCAAAACTCTTATTGAGACCAAGTTAATCGATCTGTACAAGGCCTCGCGCAATCGGATGCTGCCTTGAAAAGCATCACCCGAGTTTTTTGGTCGATACGTCTCTTCTAATGCTCCACCAGGCAACACTAAAGGAGCATCATTAAAGATGGTCGCTGCAGTTAGCCCGTTCTCCAGAGCTCCGGCATAGTAGAATGGTTTAAAACTTGATCCTGGTTGTCTTCTTGCTTGTGTAACATGATTAAATTGGTTTTGTTTAAAATCATATCCGCCTACAAGAGCTTTAATCGAACCATCATTAGGGTCCATTGCCACAAACGCGCCTTGAATCGCGGGCACTTGACCGAGACGAAAATCAGATTTATTAATTTGCTCAACTCGAATAACGTCTCCGACCTTAAACAACTTCTCCGGAGACTTTGGCCTCTGTCCTCGCTCATTAGAATTTAAAAAAGGACGAGCCCATTTTTGTTCCTCCCAATTAAGCACTATCTCTTGGAAATCTTTCCGCAAGAGGAAGAGCGATTCGCCATCGATTTTTGTAACAATAGAAGGCTCTTGATTTCCAATCGCATCTAGCTTCTTTAATGTTTTGGTCCAGTTTTCTGGATACCCAGCTTCAGGGAAAGCCAAATATTGGTCTGAGCCTTGAATGCTCCGGTACTCTGGACCGCGATATCCGTGTCGTCTATCGTACTCAAGTAATTTTTTTCTCAAGGCTTTTTGTGCCGCTTGCTGCAAATCTTTTCTGATGGTTGTTTTTACAATATACCCGCCTGTATAGGCTTTTCGACCTACCTTCTTAACCAAATCTTTCCTCACCATTTCAGCTACATAGGGTGCAGACAATTCGATATTTCGGTTGAAAACCCTCGCAGTAATTGGCTCTGCTCTTGCTTCCTCATACATCGTGAAGCTGATTGATCCCTGTTCCAACATCCGTTTTAGCACTAAGTCTCTTCTGCGCTTAGCCCGCTCGGGGCCGTTGATTGGGTTTCCTGCTTCTGGTGCTTGAGGTATACCTGCAAGCATTGCCATTTGCGCAAGGTTGAGTTCGCTTAAATCTTTTCCGTAATAAGTATTCGAAGCAGCTTGAACCCCAAAAGAGTGCTTTCCAAAAGGAATAATGTTTAGGTAAAGCTGGAGTATGTCCTCTTTTGATAGCTCTCTTTCTATTTTTAAAGCCAACAGCATCTCTTTAAATTTCCTTATGAATCTAATTTCTGTTTGTCCCGAGATGTTTTTCACCAATTGCATAGTAATGGTAGAGGCACCGGACCTAATTACTCCCTTGTTGCGAATTAGCTGCCAACTCGCGTTAGATAGTGTAACTAGATCGATTCCTTTGTGTTCAAAGAACCTTTTATCTTCTGTATCCAGCAAAGCTTTTATAAATAATGGAGGTATTTCATCAAATGTTATTGGGCGTAATCTCTCGCCAAATTCTTGTATAAGGAAGTCGTCGTAGGAGTATATTTTTAGAGGAGCTTTGATACTTACCCTTGAAAATGTCTCTATTTCTGGGATTGATGGATTTAAATAAAGAAACACTCCAGAAAGTAACACGCTAAGTAAGCTCATCAAAAAGAGGAAAAAGATAGCTATAGCTTTGAGGATAATTCTCATTATTTTTAACGGAAATTGTTTAAAAACGTTATTATATGGTGTTTTAACTTTTCTTTGGTACAAAGTTGTGTAGGAGATTTTCTTGACTGATTCTTTTTAGAGAGAAATAGAGATGAGAGATTATTTGCATAATTACGAGGGTTTTTAGTTTGCAGCTAAAAAGGTTGTTTATAGTAGGACCTATGGGTGTTGGCAAAACTACTGTCGGTAAACTTTTGGCAGGCGAGCTCGGATTGAGATTCTTTGACTCAGACAGGGAGATTGAGAGACGAACCGGGACGAATATATCCTGGATTTTTGATGTTGAGGGAGAAAAAGGATTTCGAGATAGGGAAGAGCAAGTTCTAGAAGATTTAACAAACGAAGACAATGTGTTGATTGCTACGGGTGGCGGGTCGGTGCTGCGTGAACGAAACAGAGAAAACCTTAAAATACGAGGATTAGTGATATATTTAAACGCGGACTTAACTCTGCTAGTAAAAAGAACAAAAGACGAGACAAAGAGACCGTTATTGAAAGGGAAAAATGCAAAAAAAGTTCTCGAGAAAATATTGCAAGAAAGAGGTTCGTTATACAAAGAAGTTAGTGACATTGAAATAAGCGTGGCAGAAAAAAGTAGTAAAAATACGGTCGCTAAAATTATGGAAACCCTTCAGAAAGAGGTCGGATTTGGAAAAAGTTAGACTGGCTCTTGGCAGAAACTCCTACGATATTTTTATTGGCCCCGGCTTATTGTCGGACGCCGACTTAATCGGGAGATATATAGACAAAAAGAGCGCTTTCATAATTTCTAATAAATCTGTAGCTGATNATTATCTTGACCAGCTGCTTTTGAGTCTNTCAGCCTTNGACTGCGGTGTATATNTATTGCCCGAAGGAGAGCAATTCAAAAATCTCCGCACTGTCGANGAAATAATAGGCGAAATGCTAAAAAAAAGAGCTAATAGGACAACAACTATCTTAGCTTTGGGTGGTGGTGTGGTTGGAGATACAGCAGGTTTTGTCGCGTCGGTTTTTCAAAGAGGAGTTCCATTCTTTCAAATTCCTACTACTTTACTAGCACAGGTAGATTCGTCCGTTGGAGGGAAAACAGCTGTAAATCATAAGGATGGGAAAAATATGATTGGGGCGTTTTATCAACCAGAGACGGTGATAGTGGATACGAACACCCTGAAGACCCTTCCAAAGAGAGAGATCAGTGCTGGTCTAGCGGAAATTATTAAACATGGGGTAGTAGCGGACAGGTCTTATTTCAATTGGATAGAGAAAAATATCTCAAAGTTGCGTCGATTAGACAGCGAGGCTTTGAAATATGTTGTGGCGGGGAGTTGCAGGATCAAAGCTCAAATTGTCTCTGAGGATGAAGTCGAAACGGGGAAAAGGGCTCTTCTAAACCTTGGACACACATTNGGTCACGCTATAGAAACTGCTACGGACTATTCGGAGTGGCTGCATGGTGAGGCGGTAGGNGNCGGTTTGGTCATGGCTGCAGATNTATCTTTTCGNCTCGGCATGTGTGGTCTAGANGATGCCAAAAGAATNAAAGCTCTTGTAAGAGAGGCAGGTTTACCGTTTNCGCCGCCAGCTTTTATGGAGGANAANACCTTNCTNAGATTGATGAGNCGGGANAAAAAAGTTGATGAGACTGGTCTCAGGTTTGTTCTAGTCAACGGCGGCATTGGTGCTGCTGCCCTATTGGATCGTGTGCCTCCAGAGAAGCTTGGAGAAACTCTTCGGGCCGGAGAAAATCTCTGCTTGGGAGTCTAGGGAAGCTCGGTGAACCCCATCAAATCCCTGTCAATTTCTCGAGCTGCCTCTCTACCTTCGTTGATCGCTCTGACAACTAAGTCTTGTCCTCTTCTGCAATCAGCTGCAGCATACACTTTCGGAATACTGGTGCGGAAATCCGACTTAGACGCTAAAAAATTTCCTCTGTTGTCTAAATTGAGCCCTAACTTTTCGTTTATATAGTGTTCTGGTTGAATAAAACCCAAAGAAAGCAGGACAAGATCTGCTTTCCATATTTTTTCCGTCTTTGGGATTTCTTGGAGGTTTTCATCAACGTTTACGGTTATGATCCCTGTTAGATTGTTGTCCCTATCCTTCAGAAATTCCTTGCTCATTACGGAATAGACCCGAGGATCATCGCCAAATTTTTGAGATGCTTCCGCGTGACCATAGTCCACCCTGAAGATTTTTGGCCAAAGTGGCCAAGGGTTATTATCTGCTCTTTCTTTGGGCGGCTTGGGTAAAAGTTCGAAGTTAACAAGCGATCTGCATCCATGACGAATTGAGGTGCCAATGCAGTCTGTGCCGGTGTCTCCGCCACCGATAACAATAACGTCCTTGTCTTTAGCCGATATGTACTCGCCATCTTGATGATTTGAATCTAACAGGCTTTTAGTATTTTTGGTTAAGAACTCCATGGCCAGGAAAATTCCCCTGGCGTCTCGCCCTTGTATTTCTAGATCTCTTGCTACAGTCGCACCCGTTGCAAGCAAGACAGCGTCGTTTCTCTCTATAAGAACCTTCGGAGATATACTTTTCCCTATGTCCGAGTTGGTCTCGAACTTGATACCTGATTTTCGCATAAGATCAATTCTTCTTTCCACCACGCTCTTTTCGAGCTTCATATTTGGAATGCCGTACATGAGCAATCCTCCGAGCCTATCGGCTCTCTCATAGACTGTGACTTTGTGGCCCGCTTTGTTGAGCTGATCAGCGGCCGCCAACCCGCATGGACCTGATCCTACTATGGCTATGGATTTTCCAGTCTTGGGAGCTGGGGAGTGAGGTTTAACCCAGCCGTTCTCGAAGCCCTTATCTATGATAGCGCACTCTATGTTCTTTATGGTTACTGGCGGGTTGGTAATGCCCAGGACGCAAGATCCTTCACAGGGCGCGGGACACACGCGCCCCGTGAACTCTGGAAAATTATTTGTTTTATGCAGTCGGTCTAAGGCTTCACGCCATCTCCCTTGATAAACTAGATCATTCCATTCGGGGATGAGATTGTGTACAGGACAACCACTTTCTGACTGACAAAAGGGAACACCGCAATCCATGCATCTTGCCCCTTGGTTGGCTAAAAGCGGCTCTTCATGTTCAGTATAAAGTTCCTTGAAATCGAGGAGTCTAATCGACGCATTGCGATATGGCCTGACCTCTCTATCAAATTCCTTAAAACCTGTTGGCTTCCCCATATTCTTAACCTAGTTGATTTTTTCTCTGACTTTCATACAGCAATATTTCTGGATGCCATCTCTTCTAAGACTCTTTTGTAATCTGTCGGCATAACCTTGATAAAGTTAGTAATTTGATTCGGCCAGTCAGACAATATTTTTTGGGCGATAGTAGAACCAGTATAATTTTGATGTTTTTCGATCATCGCCTTGAGCTCTTCTATGTCTCCTTGGTTCTCAAGCGGCTCTAATTCCACCGTGCCCTTGTTGCAATTTTTTTCGAAGTTCCCAGATTTGTCCCATATATAAGCTATACCCCCACTCATTCCAGCTCCGAAATTCCTACCGGTCTCGCCCAAAACTACTACCCGGCCCCCAGTCATATATTCGCAGCCATGGTCACCTATTCCTTCGATTACAGCATTAGCTCCGCTGTTTCTAACGCAAAAACGCTCCGCACCTATGCCCCTGAAATAGGCTTCGCCTGAGGTTGCGCCGTAAAGAACTACATTTCCTATTAAAATATTTGATTCAGGCAAGAAGGTGCTTGTTTTGGGTGGGTATATTATAATCTTTCCACCACAAAGTCCTTTCCCAACATAGTCGTTTGCGTCGCCCTCTATTTCCAGCGTTACTCCCGAGATTAGCCAAGCGCCAAGGCTTTGACCTGCTGATCCATCAAGTTTCACTTCAATAGTATCTTCCGCTAGCCCTTTCCCTCCTGTCGCTTTGGTAACTTCGTGCGAGAGCATGGTGCCCACGACTCTGTTTATATTGATTATCCGGTCGTTTATCCTAACTTTTTTACCATTCTTGATTGCAGGTTCAGCTAGCTCAATGAGCTTATTGTCGAGCGCTTTTTTGAGCCCGTGGTCCTGGTCTTCTGTCCTATAAACTTGGGTGTTCTCGTATACCAGTTTAGCGGGTTTAAGAATTTTTGAGAAATCTAAACCTTTTGTTTTCCAGTGATCTAAAGCTTGTTCTGAGTCTAGAAGATCAACTCGTCCTACCATATCTGTTATTTTGGCTATTCCCAATTGTGCCATTATCTCTCTTAATTCCTCTGCAACCATAAAAAAATAGTTCACTACACTGTCCGGGGACCCGGAAAATTTTTTCCTCAAATCCGGGTCTTGCGTCGCAATACCTACTGGGCAGGTGTTTAGGTGGCATTTCCTCATCATTATGCATCCCATTGTGATAAGAGGTGCTGTCGCAAAGCCAATTTCTTCAGCGCCTAAGAGAATTGCCATTGCCACATCCCGACCTGTTTTTATTTGGCCATCAGTTTGCAGCACTACTCTTGAACGGAGGTTATTCATTACCAAGGTCTGATGGGTTTCTGCCAAACCCAATTCCCACGGCAAACCAGCATGCTTAATCGATGTTAATGGAGATGCCCCTGTTCCCCCATCATGCCCGGCAATAACAAGGTGGTCGGTTTTTGCCTTAGTAACTCCAGCGGCTATAGTTCCCACCCCTACCTCGGATCCCAGTTTCACGCTTATTCGAGCAGAAGGGTTCGCGTTTTTTAGATCGTGAATTAGTTGCGCGATGTCCTCAATTGAGTATATGTCGTGGTGAGGGGGCGGGCTTATCAGTCCTACGCCTGGCGTTGAATGCCTAATCCTAGCAATGTTCTCGTCTACTTTACCTCCCGGGAGCTCTCCCCCTTCACCGGGCTTGGCTCCTTGAACAATTTTTATCTGAAGTTCGTCTGAATTCGCTAAATACCAAGTGGTTACNCCAAAGCGCCCGGATGCGATTTGTTTAATTGCCGATCGTTTCGAGTCGCCATTTGCCATCGGTTTGAAACGTTCCGGATCTTCTCCACCCTCGCCTGTATTGGATTTGCCGCCCAACCTGTTCATTGCAATCGCAAGCGCTTCGTGACTTTCTGCCGAAATGGATCCGAAACTCATCGCGCCAGTGCAGAATCTCTTAACGATCTCTTTTGCAGGTTCTACCTCGGAAAGATCAATGCCCCGGTCAGGAAACTTAAAGTTCAGCAATCCTCTGAAAGCCGATCGTTTTGTAGAAACTTCNTTCGCATATGCAGAAAACCGCTCATAAGCTTCCTTGCTATTAGTTTTCGACGCGATTTGTAAGGACGAGATGGTATCAGGGTCCCACATATGGGTGTCGCCTTCTCGTCTCCAATGAAAATCTCCGGGGTTTGGAAGAACTTCGATTCTGTTCTCTAGTCTTTCAGGATATCCTAGCTCGTGACGCTGTTTTGTTTCGTTGAATAAAATCTCAAACCCTATTCCTTCAACTCTGCTTGCTGTGCCCACAAAGCATCGTTCGATGATTTCTTTAGCTAGCCCTACTGCTTCAAATATCTGGGCACCCTTATATGATTGCAAAGTAGAGATACCCATTTTCGCCATTACTTTTAAAATCCCTTTTGCNACTCCTTTTTTGTAAGCAGCCACAAGATCATCAATGGTTTTATATTTTTCGCCNGATAAANTTCCGCTTTCCTTCGCCTGCCAAAGNGCTTCAAATGCNACGTAAGGNTTAATGGCGTCNGCACCGTATCCAATCAGCAGGCAGTGGTGGTGAACCTCTCTTGCCTCACCCGTTTCTAAGATAATTCCTATTCTCGTTCTTTGAGCCGTGTTGACAAGGTGATGGTGCACAGCACCGCATGCGATCAANGTGCTTAATGCCATTCTGTCTGAACTTATTCTCCTGTCTGACAAAACGATCATTGAATACCCATTTTTAATGGCTGTTGTCGACTCTTCGCAGATTCTATCTATCGTGTTTAACATGCCNTTTCTACCATCTCTTTTTGGGAAAGTNATGTCGATGGTTATNGTTTTCCAGNCTGCGGTGTNCATTTCNTTTATATCGTCTAGTTCCCCGTTTGAAATAATTGGATGCNAAATATTTAGNCGNTTAGCGTGTTNNGGTGANGTTTCTAACANGTTNNTTTCGGGTCCGATAAAGCACTCCAGTGACATCACGATNTCCTCTCTTATGGAGTCGATCGGCGGGTTNGTGATTTGCGCAAAGAGNTGCTTNAANTAATCGTANATTAGTCTCGATTTATCTGACAAACAGGCAAGAGCAGAGTCATTTCCCATCGATCCCAGGGGATCTCTCGCTTCAGTCACCAGCGGTAAAAGCATGAACTGCATTGTCTCAATCGTATAACCAAACGCTTGCATCCTTTGCAGCAGGGTGTCTGAGTTATAATTGAAACTGCGCTCATTTTTTCGGATGTCGGCTAGCTCAACTTTGTGTTCTGCGAGCCATTTTTTATACGGCCTTTTCTTGGAAAATCTCTCTTTGACTTCAGCGTCAGGAACAAGTCTTCCCTCCGAAAAATCAACCAAAAATATTTTTCCGGGTTGGAGACGCCCCTTTTCTTTAACGTTTTCTGGTGCAACGGGTAAAACGCCGACTTCCGAAGCCATAATTACCTTGTCGTCGTGCGTAAGATAATATCGCGAGGGCCTTAATCCATTGCGATCAAGTACCGCTCCTATGCAATCGCCATCAGTGAAGGCAATTGAGGCCGGACCATCCCAAGGCTCCATGAGTGCGGAGTTATACTGATAAAAACTTTTCCTGGTCGCATCCATGTTCTGGTCCGCTTGCCATGCTTCAGGAACCATCATCATAATGGCCTCTGGCAAGCTTCTCCCAGACATCATTAGGAATTCTAAAATATTGTCAAAAGTACCAGAATCGGAGAAGTCTGGTTCAACGATAGGAAATAGGAGTGGAAGTTTGTCGTTGAACAAATCTGATGCGACAACTCCTTCCCTAGCTTTCATCCAATTTTTGTTGCCTCTAACTGTGTTAATCTCACCGTTATGCGACATAAGTCTGTTTGGCTGAGCCCTGTCCCAGCTTGGGAAGGTGTTCGTAGAAAACCTACTATGCACCATAGCTAGGTGGGCCTCGTACTCTGGATTTTCTAGGTCTGGGAAGAAAGGAAAGACTTGAGCAGGCGTGAGCATTCCCTTATAAACGATTGTTTTAGAGCTGAGGCTGCATACATAGATTCCAGCGAGTTCTTCTAGCTTCGTCTCTTTTTTTATTTCGTTAGAGAATCTTTTCCTTATTATGTAAAGATTTCTCTCAAACGATCCCTCTTCGCCCTTTGAGCACTCTATAGCTAACTGAGCTATATGAGGCATCGCCTCAAGAGCTGCTGGACCAACGTTAGCTTTTTTTGGTTCTATTGGAACCTCTCTGAATCCCAAAAAGAATTGCCCTTCTTCTTCGATTATTTCCTTGAGCTTATTTTTTACTCGTTGCCTTTCCTCAGGATTGATGGGAAGAAAGACGTTCCCGACAGCGTAAGCGAGTGGCTCCGGGAGGTTGATATCTATCTCAGAGAAAACACGTCTGAAAAACCTGTGAGGGATAGTGGTAAGTATACCCGCTCCATCTCCTGTATTCTCTTCAAAACCGCAACCGCCGCGATGATCCATTCGCGAGTTAATATGGTAGGCGTCAGTCATTATTTCGTGGCTGGGAATACCTTTTATGTTCGCAACAAAACCGACCCCGCACGAGTCTTTTTCGTAAGAAGGGTCGTAAAGCCCTGTGCTTTCGGGGAGACCTAATCTTTTTCCGTCTATTCTTTTATGCTTCATCGCCATTGCTTAAGATATTCAGGACTGGTAATCGTTCTTAATCCTCTACTGCTGTGTTTAGCATACCAGATAGCCAATCGATTTGTTTTTCGCCTCGGTAAATCAAAAAACCGCTGTTAGGGGGGTGGGAAAAGATAGCATGCGTTAATCTAAAGTCAAGTTTTCGATTTGCGCTCTGGTAACCTGATTAACATAAATCCATGGAAGATATAGATTTGTTTTTATCTCTTGAATTCTCCGTTTCGACACCCAAAACTGCCCGAAATCACGCGAAGGGATGTGTTAGCATGATATCAATCGAATAAAAATTTTATTTAAAAGGAGTTGAAGTGAAAAAGCCTGCAAGAGTGGCCGTCACCGGGGCGGCAGGACAGATAAGTTATTCATTGCTTTTCAGGATAGCGTCTGGCCAGATGCTAGGACCTGATCAGCCCGTAATTCTTCAACTTTTAGAAATTCCGCCTGCTATGGGAGCGCTAGAGGGCGTTGTGATGGAATTAGACGATTGCGCCTTTGATCTTGTTAAAAGAATAGTTGCAACGGACGACCCCAATAAAGCATTCAAGGAGGTTGATTTTGCGCTTTTAGTCGGCTCGAGACCGCGTGGTCCAGGGATGGAAAGGAAGGATCTTTTAGAGGCGAACGCGGAAATATTTTCTGTTCAAGGTAAGGCCCTAAAC